>NZ_JBHWZY010001403.1:0-1004 GCF_042727815.1 Nocardia sp. NPDC060220 | reverse complement strand
ACACCCGTCTGTCCTGGTACACCGACCTCGGCATCGACCCGGAGAACCTGCGCCTGTTCGAGCACCCCAAGGAAAAGCTGTCGCACTACTCGGCGGGCACCACCGACATCGAGTACCGCTTCCGATTCCAGGGCAGCGAATGGGGCGAGCTCGAGGGCATCGCCAACCGCACCGACTACGACCTCAAGACGCACTCGGAGCACTCGAACGTCGACCTGAGCTACCGCGATCAGGCGAGCGGTGAGCGCTACACGCCGTACGTCATCGAGCCGGCCGCCGGTCTGACCCGTTCGCTGATGGCCTTCCTGGTCGACGCCTACACCGTCGACCAGGTGCCCACCGCGAAGGGCACGACCGAAGAGCGGATCAGCCTGCGTCTGGATCCTCGCCTCGCGCCGGTCAAGGCCGCGGTGCTGCCGCTCTCGCGCAACGCCGACCTGACCCCGAAGGCCAAGGACCTCGCCGCCCAGCTGCGCCGCAACTGGAACGTCGACTTCGACGACGCGGGTGCCATCGGCCGTCGTTACCGTCGTCAGGACGAGATCGGTACCCCGTTCTGCATCACGGTCGACTTCGACACCATCGACGACCACGCGGTGACGATCCGCGAGCGCGACTCGATGGCCCAGGAGCGCATCGCCCTGGACAAGGTCGAGTCCTACCTGGCAGCACGACTGATCGGCGCCTGATCCGTCAGGTCGACGGAGCCCGCACCGCTAGCTCGGTGCGGGCTCTTTCACGTCCGCGCACTGGGCGGTTGATCACACTGCGTAGCTGACGGTTTGCGTTGGGTGGGCGCTTGCCTCACGATCTTCGTTGTGCTGTGGGAACCGGAAGACGTGGTGCGGGCGCTCGACCCGTCGGAACAACGATTCGTGCGGCACGCGACCTTCACCGGACGGTCGGTCACGGTGCTCGGGGAACTGGACGCGGCCGGGCTCGGCGCGGCCTTCGCGGCATTGCAGCGGCGGTTTCCGATTCTGGTGTGCCGGATCGTCGAGGAT
>NZ_JBHWZY010001402.1:0-1007 GCF_042727815.1 Nocardia sp. NPDC060220 | reverse complement strand
CGTCCCAATCCTTGCCGGTCTTCAGATAGACGTAGTACGTGCCGTCGATCCCGGTGAGGGTGGCGTTGGAATTGCCCTGCACGTAGATGGTGGCCTGCGGCTTCTTGGGATCACCGTTGGTCACCACGACCGCGAAGTCGTCGCTGTTGCCGTTGACGATGTCGAGCTTGCCCGCACCGACCAGCCCGTCCTGCTGGACCACCGCTCCGTTCTCGCCACGACGGTTCAGCACCGGCGCCGCGGGAGTGGTCGCGCGCACGGTCGTGGTCGCCTTCGACGAACTGCTCGCCGGCGCGGCGTCGACGGACTGTCCCGACTCGCATCCCGCTACCAGAAGGGCCACCGCGATCGCGGACACGGCATACCACTGACGATTCGACATCGTTCCCACCCCATGCTCATGGACCGGACTCCCCGATCCGGTCTTCCTCGCCAGTATTGCGCGAATTGCCCGGTATGTCATCACAACTCATCCTGGAAACCCGCCCCCACATCATCTGGAATGAGTCATGATCTGGAATGTGTCCACCACATCGGACTTCGAACAGATGCTGCGCGCAGCCTCCCTGCGCGTCACCGCGCCACGCCTGGCGGTGCTCACCGCAGTGCACCAGCATCCGCATGCCGATACGGACACCATTCTGAGCCGAGTCAGAGCCACCCTCGGGGCCGTCAGCCAGCAGGCCGTCTACGACGTACTGCGGGCACTCACCAGCGCCGGACTGCTCCGGCGGATCCAGCCGATGGGCACCGTCGCGCGCTATGAGACCCGCGTCGGTGACAACCATCATCACCTGGTGTGCCGATCCTGTGGGGTGATCGTCGATGTCGAGTGCGCCGTCGGCGACGCACCCTGTCTGACTCCCCTCGACGACCGCGGTTTCGTCGTCGACGAGGCAGAAGTCATCTACTGGGGCAGGTGCCCCGACTGCACGACATCACCATCACTCTCCTGAAAGGATTCACCGTGCCCGAGGAACACCCACCTATCGCGGAAGCCAACACGG
>NZ_JBHWZY010001401.1:0-1012 GCF_042727815.1 Nocardia sp. NPDC060220 | reverse complement strand
GCCTGCAAACCGCCCTGCTCGCCGGCGCCATCTCCCTCGTCCTCGGCACCTGGGCCGCCCTGGCCTCCCGAGCGGCGCCCACCTGGTTGCGCCGTCTCACCGACGCCGTCTTCCACCTCCCGGTCGCCGTCCCGTCGGTAGCAGTCGGTCTCGGCGTCCTCATCGCCTTCAACGAACGCCCCGTGCTCCTGGGCGGTACCAAATGGATCGTCATCGTCGCCCATGCGGTCCTGGTTCTGGCCTACGCCTTCAGCGCCGTCTCCGCCGCCCTCGATCGGCTCGACCCCGCCTACCGGCAGGCCGCGGAATCCCTTGGCGCGGGACCTGTTCGCGTCCTCTGCCAGATCACCCTGCCGCTGCTGTTACCCGCTCTCGGCGCGGCAGCGGGCCTGGCGGTCGCCCTGTCCATGGGCGAGCTCGGCGCGACCATCATGGTCTACCCCGCCACCTGGAAGACGTTGCCCGTCAGCATCTTCGCGCAGACCGACCGCGGCGAAGTCTTCGACGCCGCGGCCGGAACCACGGTCCTGGTCGTGGTCACACTGGTGGTGCTGGTGGTGCTCGGCCGCATACGCGGACGCGCCGCGCTGCGCTGAGCCGGCCTACACCAGCGCCGATGCGCCCATTGCGGTGAGGCCGCCGTCCACGCGCAGGTCGTGGCCGTTGACGAAGGCGGCGTCGGCCGAGGCCAGGAAGGCGACGGCGGCGGCGACGTCTTCTGCGGTGCCGACGCGACCCGCGGGGGACAGGGCCGCGACCCCCTGCCGAGCGGATTCGGAGAGCTCCGCGCGGAAGGCCGGGGTGTCGATGTAGCCGGGGCTGACCGCGTTCACCCGGATTCGCCGTGGCGCCAATTCCGCGGCGAGAGCGCGGGTCAGGTTGTGGACGGCCGCTTTGCTCGCGGAGTAGAGGGCAGAGCCCGAGACACCGAGGTGCAGGCCGAAGGAGGCATTGATGACGATCGAGGCGTGGTCGGGGAGCAGCGGCAGAACCTTCTGAATGGTGAAGAAGG
>NZ_JBHWZY010001400.1:0-1013 GCF_042727815.1 Nocardia sp. NPDC060220 | reverse complement strand
CGATGCCGGTCACCTCCCTCAGCGAGCGTCGACCGGGAATGCCCGCCCGCCCGCCGAAATCGCTGACCGACATCCTGCGCGATGCCGTCGGCGAGCAGATCGAACGGACCGCCGAGTTCGCGCGCCGCAGGCTCACCGGGGACTACCAGGTCGACGAGTTCGGCTACGACCGGCACCTGCTCGAATCGGTGATCCTGCCCGCGCTCCGGCCGCTGTCGGACTACTGGTTCCGGGTCGAGGTCGCGGGGATCGAGAACATCCCCGCCGTGGGTGGCGCGCTGCTGGTCGCCAATCACGCGGGCACCGTGCCGATCGACGGGCTGATGCTGCAACTGGCCGTGCACGACAAGCATCCGCATCAGCGGGCGCTGCGGCTGCTGGCCGCCGACCTCATTTTCGAGATGCCGCTGCTCGGCGCGCTGGCACGCAAGGCCGGGCACACGCTGGCCTGCCATCCCGATGCCGAGCGGCTGCTGCGCGCCGGGCACATCGCCGGCGTGTTCCCGGAAGGGTTCAAGGGCGTCGGAAAGAACTACGCCGACCGGTACAAGCTGCAACGGTTCGGGCGCGGCGGATTCGTGTCGGCGGCGGTGCGGGCCGGGGTGCCGATCATTCCGGTCTCGATCGTCGGTTCCGAGGAGATCTACCCCAAACTTGCCGATATCAAGCCGCTGGCACGCCTGCTCGGGCTGCCGTACTTCCCGGTGACGCCGCTGTTCCCGCATCTGGGGCTGCTGGGCGCGGTGCCGATGCCGTCGAAGTGGTACATCGAATTCGGTGAGCCGATCGCGACCACAGCGTTCGAGCCGGAAGAGGCCGACGACCCGATGACGATGTTCGAGGTTACCGACCAGGTCCGCGAGACCATCCAGCAGACCCTCTACAAGCTGCTGGCCAAGCGCCGGAACGTGGTTCTGGGGTAGATCGTTCGGGATCACTTGTTCGGTAGTCCCAGGCAGGGTTGAGGCTGTGTTTGTTGGAGCGCTGGCGCGCTCGAGTCGCGGCCCTGAGGG
>NZ_JBHWZY010001399.1:0-1014 GCF_042727815.1 Nocardia sp. NPDC060220 | reverse complement strand
GTCCTCGATACCTGGTACCCCAGCCCCGCGCTGGGCGAGTTCACCGAGACCGGCTCCCAGCGCCTCGACGCCGCCGACGTGCCCGAGTTCGCCGAACTCCTCGGCGTGGACGCGGCGCGTGGGGTCGAGGTGATCGCGGTGCGCACCACGATCGCGGACCTGTCGGCCGCCCCGGTCGACGCGCATGACGTCTACCTGCGTCTGCACCTGCTCTCGCACCGCCTCGTGCGACCGCACGGCCTGAACCTCGACGGCCAGTTCGGCCTGCTCAGCAATGTCGTGTGGACCAACCACGGCCCGTGCGCGGTCGACGGCTTCGAGCAGACGCGCCTGAAGCTGCGCGCCCGCGGCCCGGTAACGGTGCTCAGCGTCGACAAGTTCCCCCGCCTGGTCGACTACGTGGTCCCCGCCGGTGTACGCATTGGCGACGCCGACCGGGTTCGGCTCGGCGCGCACCTGGCCGCGGGCACCACCGTCATGCACGAGGGCTTCGTCAACTTCAACGCGGGCACCCTCGGCAACTCGATGGTCGAGGGCCGTATCTCGGCGGGCGTCGTGGTCGGCGACGGCTCCGATGTGGGCGGCGGCGCCTCCATCATGGGCACCCTGTCCGGCGGCGGCACCCAGGTCATCTCGGTCGGCGAGCGTTCGCTGCTCGGCGCCAACGCGGGTGTCGGCATCTCCCTCGGCAACGATTGCGTGATCGAGGCCGGCCTCTACGTCACCGCGGGCACCAAGGTCACCGGACCCGACGGCACCGTCGTCAAGGCCGCGAGCCTGTCGGGTCAGGACAATCTGCTGTTCCGTCGCAATTCCACCACCGGCGCCGTCGAGGTCGTGCCGCGTAAGGGCACCGGCGTCGAACTGAACGCCGCATTGCACGCCAACGATTGATCTCCTCGAATTGCCGGGCCGAGCGGCCCCGCCATTAGCGGCACCAGAAACAAATAAGCAAATATTTCGGTTTAATGACGATGAAACCGAATGTGGGACAAGCAATTTCGCACGCTAAAC
>NZ_JBHWZY010001398.1:0-1015 GCF_042727815.1 Nocardia sp. NPDC060220 | reverse complement strand
ATGGAAGGGTTCCTCGACGCCCACGTGCAATTCCCCATCCGGGCCGCCCACTCCCGGAACCGTGAACCAGCAGCCGCCTCGGGCAGCGAGCAACGGAGGTTTGGGGAGTTCGGCCCAGCCGAGGACACCGGTGTAGAACGACCGCATGCGACCTTCGGCGCCTGGCGGACAAGCGACTTGTACGTGGTGAATCACAGATCCCCTCCTGAAATCTTCTGCAGGACAAGCGTACTGCTTGGTGTCATCCAGCGCCTGGAGGAACATCCGAACCGCCACGTCAGAACGCACTCAATGCCGATCATGTAGGGGGACGACCGACTGTGTACCCGTCGTGCTCGGCTTCCGGACGGCGTGCTCCTTGGAGCGAAAATGCTCCAGTGAGTCTTCAGTCTGTACGAACAGCTCCACCGGCCACTCACCGAAATGTATCGATGAACGGTAGGACGCCGATGAACCATGCATCAATACGGTGATATCCAGATCAGAAGTCGCCGTGGCCATTCCGAGAGCCACGCTGCCGCCTAGCCACGCTGCCCGAGCCTGCGGAAAGTCTCGCCGGACCAGCAGCCGTGCCACTTCAACCCCGTCGATCGCCACCGGGCAAGTCTGTCATCGTGTCGGCTCTGCGACTATTCCCCGCGATCTCGTGGTCCAGCGTTTCGTCATTTCGTCAGTCCGAGCAGTGCGGCGGTGAGCCCGTAGTCGGGGCCGAAGTCGTGCATGTTTCCGGAGCGGCAGCCATCGGACTTCATCTGGATCCGCTCACAGAACACGCTGACGATCTCGCCGGAGAGGGCGGTGCCGATCAGGGCGTGTATGCGCACGAAGCCCTCCTGCTTGTTCATGGCGCCGTCGATGTTCTGCATGAGCAGCGGCACCACGTCGACGATCTCGACCATCGCGCCGGAGTTGGCACGCAGCTGGTTGGTGACGGTGGTCAGGCCGGTCAGCGAGGCGGCCAGTTCTTCCTGATGCCCGGCGAAGGTCGTCGAGGTGTTGTTCAGGAACTGGTTGA
>NZ_JBHWZY010001397.1:0-1015 GCF_042727815.1 Nocardia sp. NPDC060220 | reverse complement strand
CGCCGGGTCAGAGCAGCCCGCCGCTGCCGCCCGCCCCGGTACACGACGGTGTCCACCGCGAGGTGGCAAGTGCGTACGTGGCGTTCCAGCAGGTCGGCCACCTGCTCGGGCACCTCGTCGTCGAGGACGAGGGTGACCATCTCGCCGCCCGCCGAGAGCATCCGGTCCAGGACGGTGCGGGCGGTGTCGGTGAGGTCGGTGCCGATGACGGCCACGTCGCCGTCGACCAGGCCGAGCACGTCGCCCGCCTGGCAGATGCCGACGAGGCCACTCCTGCGACAGCTTCCACATGCCGCCGATGTTCTTCCAGGTCACGGGGATCGGGAAGGCGTAATCGCCGAGGCGGCTGTTCAGAGTGGCCGACAGAGTGTCGCCGTCCACGGTGACGGGGCCGGAGACATCCCAGCTGTAGCCCGGGATCCGGTTGACGGTGTCGCGCACGACCGCGAGGCTGCCGCCGTTGCCCGACTCGAGCTCGGCCGACGAACCGTTCATGGCCGCCTGCAGCTTGCCGTACAGCTCGCCGACCGAGGGCGTGGCCGGTGCGGCGATCGCGGCGGGGGCGGTGGCGACAACAGCGGCGGTAACCGGCGCGAAGATGGTGGCAAACGCCATCGACGCGGCAACGAGCGAACGCTTCATGGGTGGATCTCCTCTAGTTAGGCAAGCCTAGGCTAGCCTGAGTATAGACACACCTATGGCCGCAACGTCTACTCGACCAGGAAGAAGAAGTACGCGAGAAACAGCACCATCAGCGCCCACATGGCCGGGTGCACATCCTTGATGCGACCCTTGGCGACCATCACGATCGGGTAGAAGATCATGCCCATCGCCAGACCGTTCGCGATCGAGTACGTCAACGGCATCATGATGACGGTGATGAACGCGGGCACCGAGTACTCGAGGTTCTGCCAGTCGATGTCGCCGAGCGAACGCGCCATCAGGATGCCGACCACGATCAGCGCGGCCGAGGTGATCTCGGCCGATCCGGCGACCACCGAGAAGATCGGATAGC
>NZ_JBHWZY010001396.1:0-1016 GCF_042727815.1 Nocardia sp. NPDC060220 | reverse complement strand
GAGCTGCTCGCCGAGCTGGGCTTCCGCACCCTCGACGAGGCCGTCGGCCGGGTCGACCTGCTCGACACCGCCAAGGCCAAGCAGCACTACAAGGCCGCCAAGCTGGACCTGTCGCCGATCCTGGACATGCCGGAGACGGCGTTCATGAACCAGAACACCCGGTGCACCGGTACCCAGGACCACGGTCTGGACAAGGCGCTGGACAACGAGCTGATCGCGCAGAGCGCTCCTGCGCTCGAGCGTGGCCAGGCGGTCAAGATCGAAACCAAGATCACCAACGTGAACCGCACGGTCGGCACCATGCTCGGCCACGAGGTGACCAAGCTCTACGGTGGCGCGGGCCTGCCCGACGACACCATCGACATCACCTTCACCGGTTCGGCGGGCAACAGCTTCGGCGCGTTCGTCCCGGCCGGCATCACGCTGCGGGTCTTCGGTGACGCCAACGACTACGTCGGCAAGGGTCTGTCGGGTGGCCGCATCGTGGTCCGCCCGTCGGCTTCGGCTCCGGAAGCCTTTGTCGCCGAAGACAACATCATCGCGGGCAACGTGATCATGTTCGGCGCCACCAGCGGTCGCATCCTGATCAACGGTGTCGCGGGCGAGCGCTTCGGCGTGCGTAACTCCGGTGCCACCGCGGTCGTCGAGGGTGTGGGTGACCACGCGCTCGAGTACATGACCGGTGGCCGCGTGGTCATCCTCGGTGACACCGGCCGCAACCTCGGTGCCGGTATGTCCGGTGGCGTCGCCTACTTCTACGACCCCGAGGGCAAGCTGCCCGGCCGGGTCAACCCGGATCAGGTCGACGCGATCGAACAGCTCTCCGGTGACGATTTCACCTGGCTGCGCGACATCATCGCGACCCACCGCGACGAAACGGGATCGGCTGTGGCCGAACGCATCCTGAGCGACTGGTCCCAGCAGGTGAACCACTTCGTGAAGGTCATGCCCCGCGAATACAAGAAGGTTCTACTCGCCATTTCCGAAGCCGAGAAGGCCGGCAAGGACGTGGATAC
>NZ_JBHWZY010001395.1:0-1020 GCF_042727815.1 Nocardia sp. NPDC060220 | reverse complement strand
GGCTGACCTCGAACGCCCCAGCCGGGTGTGGTGTCTAGTGGATGGCGCGGTCGGCACCCTCCCAATGCAGCTTGCGCAGATCGCGCTTGAGAACCTTGCCCGCCCCGGAAACCGGTAGCGCGTCGAGGAATTCGACGCTGCGGGGCAGCTTGTAGTTCGCGATGTGTTCGCGACAGAACTCGCGGATGTCCGCCTCGGCCGCGGTCTGTCCGGGCGCCAGGACGACCACCGCGTGCACGCGTTCGCCCCAGTCGTGGTCGGGAACGCCGATCACGGCGACCTGGGCGACGGCCGGGTGCTTGGCCACGGCGTTCTCGACCTCGACGGAATAGACGTTCTCGCCGCCGGTGACGATCATGTCCTTGAGCCGGTCGACGAGGAAGACATAGCCGCTCTCGTCCATGTATCCGGCGTCGCCGGTGTGCATCCAGCCATCGCGCAGCGCCGACGCGGTCTCTTCCGGCCGGTTCCAGTAGCCCGTCATCACATGATCACCCCGGACGGCGATCTCGCCGATCTCGCCGCGCGCGAGTTCGATCTCGTCCTCGCCGACGATGCGGACCTCGGCGTGGACCGCCGCGCGCCCGCACGACCTGGTCAGCGCGGGATCGTCGTGGTCCTGCGCGGTGAGCAGGGTGGCGACCGGCGCGAGTTCGGTCATCCCGTAGGCCTGGGTGAACCGCGCGTTGGCGAAGACGGTGCGCGCCTTGGCCATCACGGTCTCGGAGATCGGTGAGGCGCCGTACAGCACGCGCCGCAGACTGGACAGGTCCGCGTCGGCGGCGGCGGGGGAGTCGACGAGCAGTTGGATCATCGTCGGTACCAGCAGCGCGTCGGTCACCCGGTGGGTGACGATGGCGTCGAGGGTGGCTGCCGGGGTGAACGACGGCACGATGACGTGGGTCGCCCCCGTCAGATTGCCGACGTTCCACGCGGCGATATCGGCCAGATGGAACATCGGCGCCGCGTGCAGCAGCATGCCGCCGCGGGTGAGGATGTCGGTGGTGACCAGGCTGCCCA
>NZ_JBHWZY010001394.1:0-1032 GCF_042727815.1 Nocardia sp. NPDC060220 | reverse complement strand
TCTTTGTAGCGGGGACAGGATTTGAACCTGCGACCTCTGGGTTATGAGCCCAGCGAGCTACCGAGCTGCTCCACCCCGCGTCGGTGTGAACACAACATTACACACAGGTTCACGCAGGCGCCAAATCGCGAGGTCAACACGGGTTTTATCACCAAAAAGCGCAATCATCGACGGGCAACACCGCATATCGAACCCCGCGACTGTGGCAGCCATCACATGTTCCGGCAATCGCCCGCGGCGAGGCCGAGTTTCAGTGAGTGGCGTCACTATCACCTCGTGATCCCGAACACATAACGGCGCAATAACAGACTGACCGGAATCTAGGTATTCCCACTGGTTATGCAGTGTAAACATCGAAAAGACGACTATTCCATTCATAGAATCCGCTCGTTATCAAGATGTGATCGGCGTCGATTCTTTGGTTAGCGTCTCCCCCATGACTGAGACCCGGAAATTCAGCACCCGCGCCCTTGGCGTCGCCGCCATCGCCGGCGCCCTTGTTGCCGTTCCGTTCGGCCTCGCCACCGGCACCGCCTCCGCCGCCGCCTACAACTGGGACGGCGTCGCCCAGTGCGAGAGCGGTGGCAACTGGGGCATCAACACCGGCAACGGTTACTACGGCGGCCTGCAGTTCTCGCAGAGCACCTGGGCGGCCAACGGCGGCCAGGGTTCGGCGCACAACGCCAGCAAGGATGAGCAGATCCGCGTCGCGGAGAACGTGCTCGCCAGCCAGGGCGTCGGCGCCTGGCCGCACTGCGGCCAGTTCCTCCAGTCGGGCGCATCCGAGCCCGAGGTGGTCGAGGAGCCCGCCGTCGAACTGCCGGTCGAACTGCCCGCCGAGGCCAAGACCGACGTCCAGGCTGCCGTCGACCAGGCCAAGGCCACGGGCAAGGCGCTGGCCGACCAGTACGGTGTCGCGGGTCAGTACCAAGCCCTGCTCGACGCCAACGCTCCGCTGATCGCCTCGATCGGCGGCTGATCCACCGTTCCCCCTGCACAAGAAAGGCCCCGTCGACCAGACGGGGCCTTTCC
>NZ_JBHWZY010001393.1:0-1040 GCF_042727815.1 Nocardia sp. NPDC060220 | reverse complement strand
CGACAACTCCTCCAAGGACCAGACCTACAACACTCCGGCGCTGGCGACCCTGCTGCTGTTCGCCGACCAGATCGAGTGGATGAACGCCAACGGCGGCCTCGACTGGACCGTGAAGCGCACCCTGGATTCGTCCTCGCGGCTGTACTCGTGGGCCGAGTCGAGCTCCTTCGCCACCCCGTACGTGTCGAACCCGGCGCACCGCTCGCAGGTCGTGGGCACCATCGACTTCGACGACGCGATCGACGCGGCCCAGGTGGCCAAGATCCTGCGCGCCAACGGCATCGTCGACACCGAGCCCTACCGCAAGCTGGGCCGTAACCAGCTGCGCGTCGGCATGTTCCCGGCGATCGACCCGGAAGATGTTTCGCAGCTGACCCGTTCGATCGACTGGGTCGTGGGTCAGCTCTGAGATAAGACCGCGATAGGGCCGGTGCCCGGTGAACCCATTCGGTTCGCCGCGCACCGGCCCTTCTTGTTCGGACTGCACACATTCGCAATATTCGCCGAGTTTCGACAGATCTCGGTATCGATATTTGATGTTGATCTATCACCAAAACCCCTGCACACAAGCTGAATTCGGGTGGTGAGCCGCTCAGATTAGCCCCCTGGGCACGGCTGGTGCGCGATTTAAGTCGTGCGTGTCTGCTGCGGCGGCCAAGTAATGTGCACTACTGTCTAGGAAAGTGGGCGGTGTCGTAGCCGACGCGATAGGGAGGTAACGGTGCGTGAACTTCGAGTGATCGGGGTGACGCCCGACTCCACGCACATCGTGTGCAGCGACACCGAGTCCGGTACCAAGTTCCGGTTGCCCGCCGACGACAAGCTCCGCGCGGCGGCGCGCGGCGACCTCGCACGATTCGGCCAGATCGAGATCGAAACGGAGGCGACTATGCGTCCTCGCGATATCCAGGCCCGTATTCGCGCTGGAGCGTCCGTCGAGCAGGTCACGGCAGAGTCCGGCATGCCGGAATCCAAAGTCGAACGATTCGCCTACCCCGTCTTGCTCGAGCGTGCGCGCGCCGCCGAATTGGCGCAGAAGG
>NZ_JBHWZY010001392.1:0-1046 GCF_042727815.1 Nocardia sp. NPDC060220 | reverse complement strand
GGCACTGTGCGGGGGCGAGCAGGACCGGGTGGACGACCCAACCTGGGTCGCGCGCGCCCGGAACTCCTGGGATGCGCTACCGCTGTCGCTGCGGCGCGGCGTTCGGCAGTTCCGGCGACATTCCGGACTGCGCGGATCGTTGGTCATCCACGGCCTGCCGGTCGACGAGATGAGACTGCCCGACACTCCTTCGACAGCGGATTCTGTGCAGCGTGCGGCAGTCGTCTCCGCTGCCGTCCTCACCATGATCGCCTGCGGGCTCGGCGACCCGACCGCATATCTGGCTGAAAAATCCGGCGCCCTCGTCCAGGACGTCGTCCCCGTGCGGGGCAGGGAATCCTTCTCCGGAAACGCCGGTTCGGTGTTGCTGACCTTCCACAACGAGAACGCCTTCCACCTGCACGAACCCGACTACGTGCTGCTGCTGTGCCTCCGCGGCGACCACGACCGGATCGCAGGTCTGCGGACCGCTTGTCTGCGTCAAGCGCTGCCCTTGCTCAGCCAATCGGCCCGGGAAACGCTGTTCGCACCAGAATTCATAACCGCGCCCCCACCGTCGTTCCCCACCGACAACGCCGTCCGCCCACCGCAACCACTGTTATCGGGTGCAGTCGACGATCCCGACATCAGGATGGCCACGATCGCGACCACCGCGCTGACGCCGCGCGCCGAGGCAGCGCTGATCGAATTCGGCCGAGCTTGCGATTCGGTCGCCCGCACCACGGTGCTCACCCCGGGCGACCTGGCCATTATCGACAATCGGGTCACTGTCCACGGCCGCACCGCCTTCCGGCCGCGCTACGACGGCACGGACCGCTGGGTACAACGCACTTTCGCCGTCGCCGACTTGCGCCGCTCCCGTGACCACCGACCAGACGACGGGTACGTCCTCACCCGATGATCCGGGATCCTCGCGGGTCACCGCCGTCGTCTGGCACGACCCGAGGGCTCATCCCCGCTCATGCGGGGAGCACACAAATGTGAAGGATTCCTGCATCTGATGCGAGCATCTCGAGTCTCACCCGCTCAGCAACAGCGCTTACGTT
>NZ_JBHWZY010001391.1:0-1050 GCF_042727815.1 Nocardia sp. NPDC060220 | reverse complement strand
CCCCGAGACTGACAACAGACGGTCAAGCTGCCCGCGATGGACGCCAGGACCGCCGACTGGGTTGTAGATAGCCTGCTCGGTCACTAAGACGTGAAACCTACGGTCTCCCTGGTACAACCACTGTTGGCGCTCGATACGTTTCGACACCCCAGCGTCTACGTCATCGGGGATGCCATAGAACCTCACAGCACGCCGGAGAATTTGCTCCGCGTACTCGGGCGTCTGGAAGATTCCGGGAATTATCTGCGGCTCGTACACCCGCTGTAGGCGGGTTTCCTCCGCGAGTGTCACCGATCGTTCCTGACGGCGGCGCGTGCCCGTAGCGAGGAGTCGTCTCCACTCTATGTACGCGGCTTCGATGCCCCTCAGAGTGGCAATCAGGTCCGGCAGCTGATCCGCGGTGCCGGTATGCGCGGTGTACGCGCGAAGGTCCGCCTCGTTGGGCGGCCTGGTGCCGTTCTCGATTTTCGAGACCTTGGACTCGTGCCACCCGGAGAGCTGAGCCAACCGGCGGCCGGTCAGCTCAGCATCCCTACGAATCTCACGAAGGCGTCTACCCAGTTGCTCGCGAGCTTGGCGAGGTGTGGTCACGCGATGTGTTCCACGTACTCGCTGAACGGTGTTGCTAGCTTCCACACTCGGTTTCGTTGCTCTACGCAGTACTCAACCAGGCCAGCGTCTTCGGTGATTACGACACCGCGCCCACGAGTAGACGTGTCTCGGGCGTGGAAAGCCACGCGAGAACCATCGAGCAACCAGTAGTCCTCGGTGAGCGGCGGATCTCCCGCGTTGTGTCGAGGCAAGTACCTAATCTCTTCGCCGGCCTCGATGCTCTCGGGGTTCAGCGTCAGAATCCATCGGTGGTAGTCACTCGCTGGCTCGGTGAGTACACGAACTCGCCGAATCGCCACACCGCGTCCGGTGGTGTGCCTGACTAGCGAACGCCACGGATCGAACCATGTGTGGTCCGCTGGTTCACCCGCGAGGAACCTCCGCAATGGCTCGGACTCGGATGCAACCGAGTATGCGTCCAGGGTCTCCAGGTGGAAC
>NZ_JBHWZY010001390.1:0-1051 GCF_042727815.1 Nocardia sp. NPDC060220 | reverse complement strand
CGGCGAAGACCTGCTTGGCCTCCTTGGAGCCGTAGAACAGCTCCTTGCGCACGTCGGCGGGCATGTCGAACTGCTTGAAGAAGGTCTTCGGCGGGGTTGCGATGGCCCGGCCGAGGATGAACATGATGGTCGGCATGGCCAGCGACAGCACGAACTTGTTGAACGAGCGCTGCGCGGGCACGTTCTTCTTCAGGAACTCGTGCGCGAAGGAGATGTGGCGAGCTTCCTCGGCCACGTGGATCGCCATCACGCCGCGCATGATCGGGTGAATGTCGTCACCCGAGCGCAGGATGTCCTTCTGGATGTGGTCGATCGGCTCTTCGCCGGCGAGTACGGCCATGAAGAACAGGTTCGGCATCAGCGCGCCGACCGGGGAGACCAGGTGGCGCAGCTGACGCACGAGCGGGTTCATGCCCGGCACGTCGGCGACGCGGTTCACCATCTCCTGGAACATCAGGGTGTGGTTGTGCTCTTCGATCATCTCGTGCGAGCAGTACCGGAATTCCGGGTCGTTGTTCTTCAGGTTGAAGATGTGCTGCATCATGCCGACGATCAGGATCGCCTCGAACTGCAGGCCGACCTTGGCCACGTTGGCCTGACGGACCTTGCCGATCTCGATCTTGGTGTCCAGCGGCAGCGCCTGGTACCAGGGGTGGCGACCGATGGGGTCGGCCGAGGTGACCAGGACCCAGCGCTCGGGCTTGCAGTTCGGATCGAAGTCGGGGGCGTCCCAGTCGATGTCCTCGAACGGGTCGAAGTGGCGATCGACCGATGCCTCGGACAGCATCAGCAACTTCTCGGCGTACGCCTGAGCCTCCGCGACTACAGGATCGACGTCAGGGGTGGTGGGCGCAGACATCGTCGTCACTGCCTCTCCTCTAGGGACGTTTACTGTTTCCAATGGTTACACCTACACCGAGTCACGTCAACTCCATGCCATGCCGAATTTCTCGTGTTCGGCGTGGCGAAAGCCCTGTTGAGGAAGCTACTCACCAGTAAAAATGCCTCTACCTGTGACACTGCGTCATGCACAGTCTTCGAGGGTCCGCAG
>NZ_JBHWZY010001389.1:0-1054 GCF_042727815.1 Nocardia sp. NPDC060220 | reverse complement strand
GCATACAACCAGTACCGACGGGTACTTCTTCAACGTGATCTGCAGCTTTCGCAGCAGAGGCTCCCAGGCGCGCGGACTCTCAGCCTCGTTAAGCCCGTCGATGACCACCGGTAGTCGGCATCGAGCGCGAGCAGCAGCAGCATCGACTGCCGCAAGGAGAGCTTCGAACGTCTCTACGGGGCGACCAGATCGCACCACCTGCTTCGCCAACTTGTCTAGTTCGTCGCGGGCGCACAGCCGACGCCCGTGCAGCAAGACACCTGCCGGGCGCGAGTCCGTAGCACCTGTGAGTTTCGCAGCAAGCTGAGTCTTCCCGTAACCAGCTTCACCGATCACTACAGCAAGCTGGACCTGCAACTGGTCGAACACTCGTCGAGCAATGTCGGCGGCGCGACGAGTACGAGCCACAAGGTTGGTGCAGGGCAGGGCAGCCGGGTGGTTCGCGGCCCGCAGGCGCCGCAGGACCGGCGGTGTCTTCGGCGGTGATGGCGGGACATTCACTTGGCCGAGCTCAAGCCAACTGTGTTCGCCATCGGGTGCCAAGTGCTCGTATGCGTCGGCGAGGAGGTCGCGGACCGTCGCGGCAGTCGTGAGGAGCGTGTCCAGCTCACTCTGTACTGCGGCCGGCAATGGGCTCGCTGAGACCTCGCGCTCGATGGCTTCGGTCAGAGCTGAAATTTCGATACCGACGGTACTCAAGTGCGCCCAGGCTTCCGGCTCGGCGAGCATCCGGCGCAAAGCTTGTTCAGCGAGAGTGCTCTGATGTACCTCGGGAAACCACCGCGCCCGCACTTCCTCCACCGCTGCCTCCTGTAACTCGCACAGGCGGTACGGCTCAAAGACGAGATCGCCGAAATACGCATCACGGAGCAGTGAAGCTTCTCCGACCAGCAGGTTATCGAGTTCGTCAGCGACCCAGTTGTCCAGCGAGAAACCGGGTGTCAGGCCGTCGTACCACGTCTGGTCAGTCGGGGTCAGGGGCCGCCGTGTGCACAACACCCAGTGAGTCAAGTTGGGCAGATGCGTCTTTGTCTTGCTCAGAGAATCCTCTACG
>NZ_JBHWZY010001388.1:0-1061 GCF_042727815.1 Nocardia sp. NPDC060220 | reverse complement strand
CGTTGGGCACCTCGGACAGAGCCGAGCGCTTCTACGACGACCAGGTGATCGACTATCTGAATCCCACGATGGTCGATTTCGTCGCCCGGATGGACATGGCCTTCATCGCCACCTCCGATTCACACGGCGAATGTGACTCCAGCTTCCGGGCGGGGACCCCCGGATTCCTGCACGTGATCGACGATCGCACGATTGCGTACCCCGAATATCGAGGTAACGGGGTGATGGCCAGCCTGGGCAATATCCTCGAGAACCCGCACGTGGGAATCCTGATGATCGACTTCGTTCGCGACCTCATCGGCCTGCACATCAACGGAAAAGCCCGCATGGTCGCCGACAGCGAGCTGCGCGAGGACGTCACCGATCTGCCGCCCGCCGAGCGAGGAAAGACCTCGCAGGTGTGGGTGGTGGTCGATGTCGAAGAGGCCTACATCCACTGCCGCAAGCACATCCCGCAGATGGTGCCGGTCTCGCGGGACCAGCGCGAATGGGGCACCGACAACGTGCGCGCCAAAGGCGGCGACTACTTCGGCGTCAAGGCGGGCAAGCAGGCACCGGCCATCGCCGAGGCCAGCTAGCTACTCGATCTTGAAGATCACCACACGCTGCACGACGAAGTTGATGACGGTTGCGGTGCCCTGCGCGATCACGAATGCGAGGGGCTGGCGCCACCACTCGTCGGGCAGCGCGAAGTACAGCGCCGCGTTGATCCCCACCTGCACCGCGAACGTCACCGCGTAGAGCGCCACCACCGCGAAGAACCTGGCCCTGCTCGGCTCTGCCTTGAAGGTCCAGCGCCGGTTGATCAGGTACGCCGTGGTGGTGCCTGCGACGAAACTGATCGCCTTCGCCAGGCTCACCGGCCACCCGAGCAGATTCAGCAGCAGGCTGTAGATGCCGTAGTCGACGATCGCCGACAAACCACCCGTCAGCGTGAACCGCACGATCTGCGTCTTGAGGTCGACTTCGGTCCCGCCGGGCTCGTCGACCAGGGGAATTTCGGCGGGCAGCGGCAGAACTTGGTCACCAGGACGACGATCAGGACCAGGCAGGTGATGACG
>NZ_JBHWZY010001387.1:0-1064 GCF_042727815.1 Nocardia sp. NPDC060220 | reverse complement strand
GCGCCAAGATCAAGTCCAGCGATCTGCGCGAACTGGCCGAAGCCCGGCTGCGGGGATAGCCGGGCCTATTCCGTTCAGGCGCCCGCGCGATGCGGCGCCTGAACGGAATACCGCCGGGCCAGTGCGGCGCGATGTCGCGCGGGCGAACCGAACAGCGAACGGTTGAGCGCGGCCCGCTTGAGATAGACGTGGACGCCGCTCTCCCAGGTGTAGCCCATGCCCCCGTGCAACTGCATCGCCTTGCCCGCGATGTCGACTGCCGCCGCGCACGCGTAGGACTTGGCCATCGACGCAGAGGTCGACGCGTCGGCGGCGTCACGCGCCTGGTCGCGCACCGCGGCCTCGACCAGTTTGCCCGCGACCCGCACCCGCACGAGCATGTCGGCGCACGCGTGTTTGACGGCCTGGAACGAGCCGATCGGTCGGCCGAACTGTTCGCGCGTACCGACATGGGCGACGGTGGCGTCGAGCATGGCCCGGCTCAGGCCGAGACTGTCGCAGGCCACCGCGACGGCGGCCCGGTCGCGCAGCCGATCGAGCACCCGGACGGCATCGTCGGCGGCGAAGGGCCACAACGACTCCGGGGCCACCGCCACCCCGTCGGCGACGACGCTGCCGAACCGGCGGGTGGCGTCGAGCACCGGCTGTTCGGCCACGAGCAGCCCCCGCGCGCGGGGATCGACCTCGACGAGCACCCCTCGGCCCGTCCGATCGAGCGCGGGGACGAGCAGCTGTCCGGCGGCCGGTGCGTCGAGGACGAAATCGGCCGTGCCGTGCAGCAGCGGCCCCCGCGTCGACGGCTCGATCCGGAACCGCGTCGGTCCTGTTGCCTCACCCGCGAGCACGAGGATCGGGACGGCCGTGCCCACGGCGGTCTCGCGCAGGAGCTGGTCGCGCCGCGGCGTCGCGACGACGTGCGCGAGCGCGCCGACGCCGAGCGCCGCGACCGCCGGATACGCGCCGCTCGCGGCGGCCCTGCCGATTTCGGCGAGGACCACCGCGACCTCGGCGAAGGTGGCCTCGGCGCCGTCGAAGGCGGCGGGGATCTCGAGGCCGGGCCAACC
>NZ_JBHWZY010001386.1:0-1065 GCF_042727815.1 Nocardia sp. NPDC060220 | reverse complement strand
AGGTCTTCGAAAAGCTCGGTGCCCTCGGCATTCTCGGCGTCGCCATCCCACCGGAGTACGGGGGAGCGGGCCTGCGGGACTACCGCTACAACGCCGTGCTGCAGGAGGAAGCGGCGCGGGCGCTGGTGACGCTGAGCACGGTGCGCACCCAGCTCGATGTCATCCTCCCGTATTTCCTGGCCTACGCCGACGAGCAGCAACGTGAACGCTGGTTCCCCGGGCTGGCGAGCGGTTCGTTGCTGACCGCCATCGCGATGACCGAACCCGGCACCGGCTCCGATCTGGCCGGGATGCGCACCTACGCGGTGCGCGACGGCGACGACTATCTGCTCAGCGGCGCGAAGACGTTCATCACCGGCGGCCTGCTCGCCGATCTGGTGATCGTGGTGGCGCGGACCTCGACCGATCCGGAGAACCGGCGCGCGGGCCTGACCCTGCTGGTGGTCGAGGACGGCATGCCCGGGTTCGAGCGTGGGCGGGTGCTGGACAAGATGGGCTGCAAGGTGCAGGACACCGTCGAGCTGTCGTTCGACGCGGTTCGGGTTCCCGTGGCGAATCGGCTCGGGGCCGAAGGCGAGGCCTTCGGCTACCTCGGCAACAATCTGTCGCAGGAACGGATGACGGTCGCGGTCGGCTCGGTCGCCCAGGCGCGGGCCGCGATCACCGCCACGATCGACTACGTCAAGGAACGCAAGGCCTTCGGGAAACCGGTCGCGTCCTTCCAGAACACCAAGTTCGAACTCGCCGCGATGTCGGCCGAGGTCGAGGCGGCGCAGGCCATGGTGGATCGTGCCGTGCTGGATCTGGTCGATGGTGAACTGTCCGGCCCCGATGCGGCACGCGTGAAGCTGTTCACCACCGAAGTGCAAGGCCGGGTGGTCGATCGGTGTCTGCAGCTGTTCGGTGGTTATGGCTATATGAGCGAGTACCCGATCGCACGGTTGTACACCGACGCGCGAGTGGCCAGGATCTACGCCGGAACCAGCGAGGTCATGAAGGTGATCATCGCCAAATCCCTCGGCCTCTGAGACACCGACGAAATCCGCCCCACGACAATCCTTGTCG
>NZ_JBHWZY010001385.1:0-1065 GCF_042727815.1 Nocardia sp. NPDC060220 | reverse complement strand
ACCTCCCAGCTCTGCGCCAGCCACGGCACCGGCTTGCCGGTGGTGGGATCCTGGTCGGTCAGCGAATCGACCGTCTCGCGCAGCGAATACAGGGTGTCGCTGCTGCCCACCTGCTGCGGATCGACGCAGCCCGCGTCGGAGGCGACCGAGAACTTCAGCGTGCCGCCGGATCTCGGTGGACCGGCATCGCCGCCTTGGTCACCACCGGTGCCGCAGGCACCGGTGAACAGGGTGACCACCGCCGCCGATGCCACGGCACAGCGAATCGACTTCGAACGCACAACACTGCTCACGCAAGAATTCCTCTGTCTACTGCCCGGATTCACGTGGGACTCACGGCGGGCGACACGACGAAACATTTCACACCTTGAAATACCCGGTCAACAATTCGGATCACCTCGCTCGGAATACATCGACGCACCGAATAGCGCGGTACACCATCGGGCGGTATCGGGCACCGTGCTAGCTTCGCATCGTGTCGATTACCGAACGGCGCGCCGCGCGATGGGTTGTCGCCCGGCAGAGAAAGGACCGACGTGACCGCTGTACATGACAATCTGCTCGCCACGATCGAAGCGGAGCGGGCGATCTTCCGAACGTTCTACAAATTCTTCCGGATCGCCGACACACAGGAGAGCGAGCGGTTCAGCGAGTGCTTCACCCCCGACGCGCTGATCGAGTACCGGATCATGCCCGGCCCGCCGGTGCTGTTCCACGGTCGTGACGAGTTCACCGATCACATGAGCCGGGTGCCCAAGTCGCAACGCTCCCTGGTCGCCCATGTCATCGGGCAGGCCACCATCGAGTGGAACGGCGACAAGCCCCTGCTCACAGCCTATGCGACCGTGTGGCACTGGTTCTCCAGCACCGCCGCCACCGATGTGGGCCGACCGGCTGACTGGGTGGTCATCGGGCTGGTTCAGGACGAGTTCGAGCAGTACGAGGGTGAGTGGCTCATCTCGCACCGGGATGTCCGGCATGTCGCGGGCCGGGTCGCCGCGGGCCACGGCCCGGGCTGAATATCACGGTTACCCACCGCCGGAGATCCGGCCGGACTCGGCGACG
>NZ_JBHWZY010001384.1:0-1068 GCF_042727815.1 Nocardia sp. NPDC060220 | reverse complement strand
ACCTTAGCTTCGCCGCAGTTCACGGACGGTTTACGGTGTTCAACAGTCGCTACGGGAACCCCGTAGCAAACATTTTTGTGATATTGCTCACAGGCAAACCACAGGTCAAGTCCCAGTAAACAAGGTCAGACGGCAAATGCCGATCCTACGGTGGACAGCGGTAGTTACTGGCCGGTAACTTAGTGGCGGTTACGATACGAGCAACCGGGTGAGGTCTCCTCGCTCAGACCCTCGTGTTGCCTCGAAAGAAAGGTCGCGACATGAATGCCCTGACTATCACGTTGGGCACGATTGGAGCTGTGCTCAGCCTGTTCTGTTGGGCGTCGTTTATCGGCGGCGCATGGAACATCGGCAAGGCCATCACCATCGGCCAGACGGCCCCCGATCGTTGGCGACCGTTCTTCCCACGGTTCAAGAACATGTTCGTCGAGGTCGCGGCCCACACGCGGATGAACAAGTTCCGCACGGTCGGCTGGGCGCACTGGCTGGTGATGACCGGCTTCATCCTCGGCGCGATCCTGTGGTTCGAAGCCTACGGCCAGACCTTCGACGGCTCGTTCCACTGGCCGATCATCGGCAACTGGGCGATCTACCACCTGGTCGACGAGATCCTCGGCATCGGCACCGTGGTCGGCATCGGCGCGCTGATCATCATCCGTCAGCTGAACCACCCGCGGATTCCCGCGCGCCTGTCGCGGTTCAGCGGCTCCAAGATGGCGCCCGCCTATGTCATCGAGACGATCGTCTTGATGGAGGGCCTCGGCATGATCTTCGTCAAGGCCGGCAAGATCGCCACCTACGGCCACGGCCACGCCTCGACCGACTTCTTCACCATGCAGATCGCCAAGCTGCTGCCCGCGAGCCCGACCATGGTGTCGATCTTCGCGTTCATCAAGCTGATGTCGGGCATGGCCTTCCTCTACCTGGTCGGCCGCAACATCACCTGGGGCGTCGCCTGGCACCGGTTCTCGGCCTTCTTCAACATCTACTTCAAGCGCGAGGCCGACGGCAGCGTCGCCCTCGGCGCGGCCGCGCCGATGATCTCCAACGGCAAGGTTCTCGACATGG
>NZ_JBHWZY010001383.1:0-1071 GCF_042727815.1 Nocardia sp. NPDC060220 | reverse complement strand
CAGCAGCGACTCGCCGCCGCGGGCAACCATGTTCGCGTATACGTCCCCTACGGTGACCAGTGGTACGGGTACTTCATGCGCAGGCTGGCCGAAAGGCCCGCCAACCTCGGGTTCTTCCTGCGCGCATTGGTCGGCACGCGCGGAAGATGACCGGCTCGGTCGAACGATCATCGCCGCTGAACATTATTCACTCTCGACGCCCGTGGTTGCGCGTGGCGGTGTACTCGGATGAGCCCACCGTGACGCGGCGGTGTGCGCCGATGGAAGGAAACGCGAATGTCTTTCGCAGAGCTGCGCACCCAGATGTTGCGCCGCAAACCATTGATCGAGGTCGACGACGAGATCCCCAGTGACGAGCGCCTGGCCAAATCACTCGGGCTCTGGCAGCTCACCGCGATCGGCGTCGGCGGCATCATCGGCGCGGGCATCTTCACGCTGGCGGGCTCGGTCGCGCACTCGGTCACCGGTCCGGCAGTTCTGATCTCGTTCCTGATCGCCGGTGTCGCCAGCGCCGCGGCAGCGCTGTGCTACGCCGAATTCGCGGGCATGGTCCCGAAAGCGGGCTCGGCCTACACCTACGGCTACGTTTCCCTCGGTGAGCTCGCCGGCTGGTTCATCGGCTGGGATCTGCTGCTCGAGTACATCGCGGTGGCGGCGGTGGTCGCGATCGGTGTATCGGGCTATTTCGGGTTCCTGCTCGATCAGATCGGGCTGACCCTGCCGGAGTGGATGCTCGGCGCGCCCGATACCGGGGACGGCCGGGTGATCGACCTGTTCGCGGTGCTGTTCTGTCTCGGCACCGCGTGGGTGCTCTCGCGCGGCATCGGCAGTGTGGGCCGGTTCGAGACGGTCGCGGTCGGCATCAAGGTCGCCCTGGTCGTGCTCATCGTGGTGCTCGGGGTGTTCCATATCGACAGCGCCAACTACGAGCCGTACTTCCCGTTCGGCACCGGCGCGGTGTGGACGGGTGCGGCGACGGTGTTCTTCGCCGTGTTCGGCTATGACGCGATGAGCACCGCCGCTGAGGCGGACGATACCCGACGTGACCTCGGCCGTCCGCGCCTGCCGTGC
>NZ_JBHWZY010001382.1:0-1071 GCF_042727815.1 Nocardia sp. NPDC060220 | reverse complement strand
CTCGAGGTGCGTCGCGGGCGCGATCTTCTCGCCGGGATCCTTGCGGACCCTGGTGAGCAACCCGAGTGCGACGCCGGCCAGCGTCGGATGGATGCCCGCCTCGTGCAGCGCGTACCAGCACACGAGCGCGACCGGAATGTAGAACAGCGGCGTGTGCAGGCGCAGCTTCTGGGCCAGTGCCCACACCCCGCAGCAGGCGAAGGCGGCGGCCAGCCACAGCAACGACAGCGAGGCGGTGAACAGCACCGCGATGAGAATGATGGCGAGCAGATCGTCGACCACGGCCAGGCTCAGCAGGAACACCCGCGCACTGGTGGGGATCCGCGAACCGGTCATCGCCAGGATCGCGAGCGCGAAGGCGATATCGGTGGCGACGGGAATGGCCCAGCCCTTGTCCATGCCGGGCACGCCGTGGCCCACCACCAGCGCGATCACGGCCGGGGTGATCACACCGCCCACCGCGGCGACGACCGGCAGCGCGGCCCGCTTCGGGTCGCGTAGCTCGCCGACGGCGAACTCGCGTTTGAGCTCGAGCCCGGCGACGAAGAAGAAGATCGCGAGCAGACCGTCCTTGGACCAGTCGGCCAGGGTGAGGTCGAGGTGCAGTGCGGGAATGTCGAGGTGGGTGCCGATCATCGTCTGGTAGCTCGCGCCCCACGGCGAGTTCACCCAGATCAGGGCCACCGCGGCGGCCACGAGCAGCAGCGCACCGCCGACGGTTTCGGTGCGGAGATAGCGGGTGAGCTCGGAGCGGACGCGCGTGATCAAGGGCAAGCCTTCCGGCAGAGGTCGACGGAACTGCGGGCGCTCATCGACTCGGATTCACGACCGCATGCCGACCAGACTTCCCGGCACACCTTTACTCGATCCTAACGGACCCGGCCGGTGACATTTGAGGTCACCGGCCGGTGCGCGTCAGTTGCTCCCGGTGCGAATGGCCTCGAAAACGCCCGGATCGACCAGCGTGGAGGTGTCGCCGAGCTCGCGCCCTTCGGCGACATCGCGCAGCAGCCTGCGCATGATCTTGCCGCTGCGGGTCTTGGGCAGTTCCGGCACGATGTGGATTTCGCG
>NZ_JBHWZY010001381.1:0-1074 GCF_042727815.1 Nocardia sp. NPDC060220 | reverse complement strand
GTACGTCTCCGGGGCGTGCATGCCGAGCTGGAGGGTGTCCGCCTCGGTGTCGGCGCCCGCCCTCACACATGAGTGGAGCTGACGTGACGAAGATTGATACCTTCGGCGCCAAGGGCACGCTCGAGGTCGGAAGCAACTCCTACGAGATCTTCCGTCTCTCGGCTGTTCCCGGCACCGAGAAGCTGCCCTACGCCCTGAAGGTGCTGGCAGAAAACCTGCTGCGCACCGAGGACGGCGCGAACATCACCGCCGATCACATCCGCGAGATCGCGAACTGGGACCCCTCGGCACAGCCGAGCGTCGAGATCCAGTTCACCCCCGCGCGCGTGATCATGCAGGACTTCACCGGCGTGCCCTGCATCGTCGACCTGGCCACCATGCGTGAGGCCGTCACCGTCCTCGGTGGCGACCCGAGCAAGGTCAACCCGCTCTCGCCCGCCGACATGGTCATCGACCACTCGGTGATCCTGGACGTCTTCGGCCGCGCCGACGCGCTGGAGCGCAACGTCGACCTCGAGTACGAGCGCAACGGCGAGCGTTACCAGTTCCTGCGCTGGGGCCAGGGCGCCTTCGACGACTTCAAGGTCGTCCCCCCGGGCATGGGCATCGTCCACCAGGTCAACATCGAGTACCTGGCCCCCACGGTCATGGTCCGCAACGGCCAGGCCTACCCCGACACCTGTGTCGGCACCGACTCGCACACCACCATGGTCAACGGCCTCGGCGTGCTGGGCTGGGGCGTCGGCGGCATCGAGGCCGAGGCCGCGATGCTGGGCCAGCCGGTCTCCATGCTGATCCCGCGCGTGGTCGGCTTCAAGCTGACCGGTGAGATCAAGCCGGGCGTCACCGCCACCGACCTGGTCCTCACCATCACCGAGCAGCTGCGCAAGCACGGCGTCGTCGGCAAGTTCGTCGAGTTCTACGGCGAGGGCGTCGCCGCCACCTCGCTCGCCAACCGCGCCACCATCGGCAACATGTCGCCGGAGTTCGGCTCCACCGCCGCGATCTTCCCGATCGACGACGAGACCCTGAACTACCTGCGTCTGACCGGCCGCAGCGACGAGCAGGTCGCGC
>NZ_JBHWZY010001380.1:0-1074 GCF_042727815.1 Nocardia sp. NPDC060220 | reverse complement strand
TCTTCGGCAAGTCGATGAAGTCGATCCCGGCGTTCCGCGAGCCGGGCGCGCGCCTGGAGCTCATGAACGAGCTGCAGCTCAACCGCTCGCTGATGTTCCCCACGCTGGCCAGCCTGGTCGAGGAGCGGATGCGCCACCATCCCGATCTGATCCACGCGGTGATCCATTCGCTGAACCGGTGGCTGCTCGAAACCTGGGGCGAAGACGGCAATTTCGTCTACAAGGACCGCATCTTCACCGTGCCGGTGGTGAGCTTGCCGATCGTCGAGAAGGCGATCGAGGAGCTCGACTGGTGCGTCGAGCACGGCGCCAAGGCGATTCTGGTGCGCCCGGCCCCGGTCCCCGGTCTGCGCGGGCTTCGCTCGTTCGCGCTGCCGGAGTTCGACCCGTTCTGGAAGCGGGTGGTCGAGCACGACATCCTCGTCACCATGCACTCCTCCGACAGCGGCTACTCGCGACACAACGCCGAGTGGGAGGGCTCGAGCCTGGAGATGCTGCCGTTCCAGACCAATACCTTCCGGATGACCACCGAATGGCGTCCGATCCAGGACGCGGTGGCCTCGTGGGTGTGCCACGGCGCGCTGTTCCGCTTCCCCGAACTCAAGGTCGCGGTCATCGAGAACGGCGCGTCGTGGCTGGCGCCGCTGCTGGAGAACCTCGCCGACGTCGCCAAGAAGGCGCCGGAGGGCTTCGGTCATCAGGATCCGGTCGAGGCGGTCAAGCGCAGCATCTTCGTCAGCCCGTTCTGGGAAGAGGACCTCGGCGGGATCGCCGACCTGCTCGGGGTGGACAACGTCCTGTTCGGTTCGGACTACCCGCACCCGGAGGGCCTGGCCGAACCGGCACGCTACATCCACGAGATCAAGGATCTGAGCCTGGAGCATCAGGCCAAGATCATGGGCGGCAATCTCGCGAGGCTGCTGAAGGTATGACCTGGCAGACCATCCCGCAGATGGTCCTGAGCGCCGCCGATGGCGTGGGGACGTCCCGAGCGAACGGGGAACGGCCCCCGCCGGTGTGGGTGCTCGGTAGGGCCCCCCCGGTGGGCCAAGCCGGGGGCGGGTTGGCGGCGGC
>NZ_JBHWZY010001379.1:0-1076 GCF_042727815.1 Nocardia sp. NPDC060220 | reverse complement strand
GCCCTGGAGACTGGCACAAACGGCACCCTCGACGACACACTGGCAGCTGCGGTGGGCGAGGTGATCGCCACAGGTGACTACGACGGCCACGTCGGGTTCGTTCGGACTCATTGGCATACGGCAGATGAGCTCCGTACCGAGCTGGAAGCAGCCGGTCTCATTGATGTCGTGACCTACGGCGTCGAAGGCCCGGCCTGGCCCACACTCGATCACGCCGGACAACACAGCTTTCGATCCCTCGTGACAGCAGCACTGCACTGTGCACGGCTACTGGAACAGGACCCGCTGCTGATCAACGCAAGCGCACACCTATTGGCAATCGCCAGGACCGAGCACTGACCTGGCCCGTGATATCAAACCCACGCCGCATGCCGCATGCCGCGCTGACCGAAGCGGCCAGCGCGGTGCGTAGGAAAATCAACTGACCGTACCGATCCGACGTCGGCGGAACGTCCGCCTGCTACTGCTCACTTCCTGCAGCCTGTATGCCCCCGCGAGCCCCGCTCAGCTACCAGTTGGCCATCGGCGTTCGATCGTGGAACGAGCCTTTGCCCAGGCTTCTCGGAACTGCTCAGCAGTAATATCTTCGAGGGAAGAGGCCTCGACGTGCCAGTCATCGGCGCTGGATTACGAGAGGACTCCATATTTGCTCTCGTATGCCTGAACTGCGCCGATTCCCCCGTGATCTCGTGCTGGCGACTGTGGCTGTACTGCCGAAGACCGACGGTAGCCCTTCCTGATTCCGGGTGTTCGAAGGTCAGAGCTGGCCGGTGGTTTGCCGGGAGAGGAACAGCTGACGTTTTTCTCGGTCGACATGGGTGACAACGACCGTGACCCTGTCCCCGATCTGGACGACTTCGTCCGTCGGCTGGGTGAGGTCTCGGCGACGAATCAGCCCCTCGATCCCGTCCGCCACTTGGACAAAGACGCCGAAGGGCACCAGCTGGGTGACATGCCCGCGTAGTTCTCTACCGACGGTGATGCGCTCGGCAAAGGCATGGAAGGGGTCGGGCTGCAGTGCTCGCAGAGACAGCCTGGCCTCGGCATTCCAGGTATCGAACTGCAGGAATTCACCC
>NZ_JBHWZY010001378.1:0-1081 GCF_042727815.1 Nocardia sp. NPDC060220 | reverse complement strand
TGTTAATTCCGTGCAATCGACCAGGCAAGATGGAACCCATGCTGTCCGTCCTCCTCTTCGCCCTCGCCGGATTCCTGCTCGGCGGCGCGTACACGACCTGGAAGAACAACCGCCCGGTGGCGATCGGTTTGATCGTCGCCGCTGTCCTCGCGGGCCTCGGCGCCGCGCTCTGGCTGGAGTAGCAAGACTTTCGCAAGATCAGGGCAAGGCGAGGGCTGTTGGCTTGCCCACATGTTCACTTGGTATGTCGGCCTGCTCGCGCTCAGCGGCCTCGCGATGATCATCATGGCCAACGTCGACAACGGCCGCAGCCAGCTCTCGCGCGGGCTCAACGCAGTGTTCGGTATCGCGTTCCTCGGGTACGCGGGATACCTGTGGTTCGTGTTCGAAGGCGGCGACTACCTGATCTTCTTCCACGCGTTCATCCTGCCGGTGCTGCTCATCATCGACTTCGTGCGTTCGACGAACTGGCAGGCGCTGACCGACAAGCCCACCCCGACCCAGAAGGCCTTCCGCGAGTACTGGAAGGAACAGGATCGGCTGGAAAAGCGCTCAGCTCGTCGTGTGTAGCCGGAAGATCCTGACGTCCTCCGGGACGCCGCTCAGCGGCGCCGCCCAGAAGTTGCGCTTGTAGGGTTTGGCGACGACGCCCAGCTCCTCGAGGGTTTCCGGGCGCAGCGCGGCCAGCGTGACGCTGGAAATCATCGTGTTGCCGTTGCCGCCAGCCTCCATCATCCGGGCGGCGATGTTGACGTCGACGCCGAGCCAGTCGCCGCCGATCTCCCGGGGCGAGCCGGTGTGCAGGCCCACCCGCATACGCGGGGTGTAGCCGTTGATCTCGACCCCGGCGAGATTGCGCCGGGCCGCCAGCGCGGCGCGCACGGCACGATCGGGTGAGGAGAACACCGCCATCAGGCCATCGCCCATCCGCTTGACCACCTGACCGCCACGCTCGACGATCGGCGGCTCGATGGCCTTGGCGACCTTGCGCAGCAGTTCCTGCTCTATCTGGCAATGCTGAACGTCGTGCGGCTGGGCGAAGTGATGAGTATTCGCCGGATTCTTCGGGTCTATCCGTGGC
>NZ_JBHWZY010001377.1:0-1082 GCF_042727815.1 Nocardia sp. NPDC060220 | reverse complement strand
ATCTACTCCTTCCTCCGGCTGCTGTTGCCCGCGGGCCCGGAAACGACCTACCGCTCGTCGGGGAACCTGCTGTTCCAATTGCTCAACCACCCCGAGCAATTCGCCGCGATCCAACAGGATCACAGCCTGCTCCCGCAGGCGATCGAAGAGGGCCTGCGGTTCGAGACGCCATTGACACTGGTGCAGCGCTACGTCACCGAAGACACCGAATTGGAGGGCGTGGCCATCCCCGCGGGGGCGGTCGTCGATGTCTGCCTCGGCTCGGCGAACCGTGACGAGACCCGGTGGGAGCGTTCCGAGGAATTCGACATCTTCCGGCCGCACATCCCGCACATCAGCTTCACCGCGGGCGCGCACACCTGCCTCGGGTTGCACCTGGCCCGCTTGGAGACGCGCGTCGCCATGGAGGCGCTGCTGGCGCGACTGACCAACATCACCCTGCTGCCCGACGGTGACCCCCACATCTTCGGCCAGCCGTTCCGCTCGCCGAGCTCGCTGCCGGTGACCTTCGATGCCGTCTGACGCGCAGCGTTTCGACGGCCCTTGCCGAGCCTGCCCTTTTCGACTCCGAGGAGCCATGTGACCACCCGTAACATCTTCGATCTCACCGGCCGTTCGGCGCTGGTCACCGGTGCGGCCGGCGGCATCGGCGCGGCCGTCGCCGCGGCGCTGGCCGCCCAGGGTGCGGCGGTCCTTGTCACCGATATCGACGGCGCCGCCGCGGCGGTCACCGCCGAGAAGATCGTCGCCGACGGTGGCCGAGCTGCCGCCGCGGCGCTCGATGTTCGCGACCGGGCCGCTGCCGATGCGGCCGCGAGTGCCGCCGCGGAGTTGGCCGGCGGGACACTGCATATCGTGGTGAACAACGCCGGCGCCACCGAACCCGCGATGTTCGGTGCCACCACCGAGGAATCGGTCCTGCGGATGCTCGACATCCACCTGCTCGGAGCGTTTCGGTGCACGCAGGCCGCGTTGGCGTATCTGGCGACCGACGGCACCGGTCGCGTCATCAACGTGACCTCGTCGGCGGGATTGGTCGGCACACTGGGGCAGGTGAACTACTCGGCGGCCAAGTCGGGCAT
>NZ_JBHWZY010001376.1:0-1086 GCF_042727815.1 Nocardia sp. NPDC060220 | reverse complement strand
GAAGGTGACCTTGCTCCCGCGCGCGGGACCGTGGCACAGCGCGCCCTGCCAGGCCAACGGCTTGAGCACCGCACCCCAGCCGGAGCGCAACTGCTCACCGAGGTGGGCGAAGCCAGGTTCGGCGAGGACCGCCTCGACCAGTTCGTCCCGGGTCAGGACCTGACCGGCCAGGACTCCCGACACCACCTCCACCAGACCGGCCACCTGCGCCGGGGTCGCGCCGAACGTCTTCTGCCACGACGGTTTCTCCCAGGTCCGCGCCGATCCGATCAGCGACAGCGCAGCCGCGGCCTGCTCGGGCACCATCGCGTGCAGCGTGCCGCGCATCGCCCAGGTCTTGATCAACGTGCCCGCGGCCAACGCCTCACCGACACCGAGGCTGCGGGAATCGGAACTGCGCACCGCCACAGCCATCTCCGCCGCCGACGCCACCTGCGCCTGCACCCCGGCCAACCGGGTCGCGACATGCTCGGCAGAACCCGCGGTCGGTGCCGCGACGAACTGGCGGCCCAGCCGCCAGGCGAACACCTGATCCCATCCGACACTCAGCATGCGTCCCGTCCCCGTGACCGATCCCATCGCAGTCCCATCAGATCAGATCACTCCGACACGATCGGGCTAACTCGCCTCGGTCCGCCGGGTGGCGACACGGCGCAACGCGGCTCGCAATCCCGCGAATTCGTCGTCACTGATCCGGTCGACGAAATAGTTGAGGACGAGGTCGGAGCGCCCGCCCACACCGAGCGCCTCGTGCATGAGCCGGGCGCTGTGTTCCTCGCGGGTCACCGTCGGCCAATACCGGTACGCGCGGCCCTCACGCTCGCGGGCCAGCCAGCCTTTGCGGTGCAGATTGTCCATCGTCGACATCACGGTGGTGTAGGCGATGTCGCGCTCGGTCGCCAACTCGTCGAACAGTTCGCGCACCGTGGTCGTGTCCACATCGCGGTCCCACAGCCGATCCATCAGCACTGCCTCGAGATCCCCGAAACCACGCACCGCCGACCGACTCCTTCACCTTGCCCGAACCGCTTCACAGTACCGGCACCGCCTCGGTGAGAGTCGCGAGCATGGCAAAGGCAAGGAGGG
>NZ_JBHWZY010001375.1:0-1087 GCF_042727815.1 Nocardia sp. NPDC060220 | reverse complement strand
GACCGCCACCCCGGCATCTCGGTGTCGCTGTGGGAGAAGCGAACCGGGCCGCAGCTGGCCGCCCTGGCCGACGGATCCCTCGACCTGGCCATGGTCTACGGCCACCCCAGCACCGCCGATTTCCGGTACCGCCGGCTGCTGCACCGGATTCCGCTGGTGGCGGTGGTCGGCAGGCAGCACCGCTGGGCGCACCGCTCGCACGTGCCGTTCGCCGAACTGCGGGACCAGGACTGCGTGCTGTTCGCCCGTGAACAGTGTCCGGCGATGTACGACGCGATCCTGCGGTCGGCCGCGCAGACCCGGATCTCGCTGAACATCACCCAGATCGCCGACGATCCGGGCGCCACCGCCCACATCGTCTCGGTGCGCCCACTGGTCGGATTCGCCTCGCTGCCACGGGCGGTGTCGGCGGGTATGGGGTCCTCGGACACCGACCCGGTGGCGGTGAAGCTGGTCGATCCGGTCCCGACCCTGGATCTGCATGTGGTGTGGCGGGCCGACGAACAGAATCCGGCGGTGGCGATGTTTCTGGATTGCCTCGCGTCCACGGCACCTGCCCTGGCCGACGACCAGGTCTTGACAGCGTGAACTCGTCGTTCATTTCAGTCCCGACCGCACGAACGCATTGACGATGTGGCGCTGCAGCACCAGATACAGCACCAGCACCGGCAGGCAGGCCAGACCCGCCAGCGCCATCATCGGCCCCCACTGATCGCCTTCGGTGCCCATGAAACTACGCAGTCCCAGCTGCAGCACACTGTTGGACTGACGCAGCACGACCGCGGGCCAGAAGTACTCGTTCCACGCGTTGATGAACAGCAGGATGCCGAGTGCGGCGAGCGCGGGTCGCAGGTTCGGGACCACGACGGTCCACAGGATCGACCACGACGAGCGCCCGTCGATCTTCGCGGCGGCGATGAGCTCTTTCGGGAACGCCGACATGTGCTGGCGCAACAGCAGCACCGCCAGCGCCGAGCACAGCGTCGGCAGCACGACGCCGATCAGGGTGTTGATCAGGCCCAGCTGGTTGAGCAGGATGTAGTTGGGCAGCATCGTCACCTGGAACGGCACCAGCCACACCCCGACG
>NZ_JBHWZY010001374.1:0-1090 GCF_042727815.1 Nocardia sp. NPDC060220 | reverse complement strand
GCGCGTTGCAGGGCGGACCCGACATCACCAACCCCAAGAGCCTGGTGTCGATGGCGGTGTCGAGCATCGGTCTGTGGCGCAACGCGCTCAAGGTGAGCCTGCTGTCGGCGGCCGATGTGAAGGCGGTGCCGGGCGCGTCCAAGATGTTCCCGGCCGTCGGCAAGATCATCAACGGGCTCGACGGCAATTTCCGCTGGCAGCATCTGCCGGTGCCGTTCGAGGTGTACTCCGACGGCATCTCGCTGCCGGTGTTCGAGGAGTTCGGTTCCGGCGCGGCGGCTCTGCACCTGTCCGACCACATCGACGAGCAGCGTCACCTCATGCAGGACGAGGAGTACCGCCGCACCTTCCGCAAGGACTACGACAACAAGTACGGCCCGCGCGCGTGGCACCGCGACTTCTTCGATGCCGACATCGTCGAATGCCCCGACGAGACCGTCATCGGCAAGACCTTCGGTGAGGTCGGTGTCGACCGTGGGGGTCTGCACCCGGTCGACGCGTTCCTCGACCTCGTCGTCGAACACGGCGACAAGCTGCGCTGGCGCACCACCATCTCCAACCACCGACCCGAGGTGGCCGACGTCCTGGCCGCCGACCCGTCGGTCCAGCTCGGCTTCTCCGACGCGGGCGCGCACCTGCGCAATATGGCCTTCTACAACTTCGGTCTGCGCCTGCTCCGTCGCGTCAACGACGCCGCGACCAGCGACAAGCCGTTCATGACGGTCGAGCACGCGGTGCACCGCCTCACCGGCGAACTGGCCGACTGGTACGGCCTGGACACCGGCCACCTGCGCGTGGGTGATCGCGCCGACGCGGTCGTCATCGACCCCGCCCACCTGGACGAAACCCTGGACGCCTACGCGGAGAGTCCCCTCGCGATCTTCGGCAACCTGTCGCGCATGGTCAACCGCAACGACGACACCGTCACCGCGGTCTTCGTCAACGGCCGCTACGTCTTCGGTGAGGGCGAAGCGGATCCCGTACTCGGCACCGAACGAGTGGGAGCCTTCCTGCGCGCGGAGTAGGACCGCCGCCCGGCGCTCGCCGCGCGTCCGGGTACTCGCCGCTGACTCGTCGCGCACCCTGACCC
>NZ_JBHWZY010001373.1:0-1090 GCF_042727815.1 Nocardia sp. NPDC060220 | reverse complement strand
CACCGCCAGTGCGATCCCCGCCGCGAACAGAATTTGCCTCATCGAGCTGTATTACCTTCCGCTGCCCCGGTCAGGTGCTCGGCGACGGCCCACAGGCCCACCGCCTTCGACGCCTTGACCAGTACCACATCGCCTGCGGCGATCTCGTCGTCGAGCAGCGCGATCGCCGCGTCGATATCGGGAACGAGGATCGATTCCTCGCCCCATGAGCCTTCCATCACCGCTCCCTGGTGCATGCCGTGGGAGGGTCGTCCGGTGCCGACCACGATCAACCGGTCGACGTCGAGGCGCACGGCCAGGCGTCCGATCGCGTCGTGTTCGATCACCGAGGTGTCGCCGAGTTCGCCCATTTCGCCGAGCACGGCCCAGCTGCGCCGGGGCTCGTCAGCCGATTTCGCGAGAGTGACCAGCGCTTTGAGCGCCGCGCGCACCGAGTCGGGGTTGGCGTTGTAGGAGTCGTTGATGACAGTGACGCCCGCAGGGGTGGTCGTCACGTCCATCCGGCGGACCGAGGCCGCGGTGGCGCCGGACAGCGCCTGGGCGACGGTCGCCAGGTCGGCGCCGCATTCGAGAGCGACGGCAGCGGCGGCCAGGGCGTTGCCGACCTGGTGTTCGCCGTGCACAGCCAGTCGCACCGGGATCGATTCGCCGCCCACGTGCAGGGTGAAGTGGGCGCGGGCCTGGTCGTCGGTGATCACGTCGGTGGCGCGGATGTCCGCGTCGCCGGACAGCCCGACCTTCACCACGCGTGCCTTGGTGCGCGACGCCATGGCCGAGACATTGGGGTCGTCGGCGTTGAGCACCGCCAGCCCCTCGGCGGGCAGCGCCTCGACGAGCTCGCCCTTGGCTTGCGCGATCGCCTCGCGGCTCCCGAATTCGCCGAGGTGGGCGGTGCCGACATTGAGCACGACACCGATCCGCGGCGGTGCGATGCGGGCCGCGGCGGCGATGTGGCCGACACCGCGAGCCGACAGTTCGAGCGCGAGAAACTTGGTGTCCAGACCGGCGCGCAGGGCCGTCCACGGGTGGCCGAGTTCGCTGTTGAACGAGCCCGGCGGGGCGATGACCGGACCCAGCGGCGCCAGCACGG
>NZ_JBHWZY010001372.1:0-1092 GCF_042727815.1 Nocardia sp. NPDC060220 | reverse complement strand
GATCTATTACGGAACCGTCGACGCCACACCGCTTTTCGTGATGCTGCTCGCCGAATGTCTGCGATGGGGCGCGGATCCCGCGTCGATCGCCACCCTGCTGCCCGCGGCCGACGCCGCGATCAGCTGGATCACCGATTTCGGTGACCGCGACGACGACGGTTTCGTCGAATACGTGCGCGCCACCGATCGCGGCCTGATCAATCAGGGCTGGAAGGACAGTTTCGACGGAATCAACGACGCCGCGGGACATATCGCCGAGGCCCCGATTGCGCTGGCCGAGGTCCAGGGATATGTGTACGCGGCGTTCCTGGCCCGTGCGGAGCTCGCCGACCAGTTCGACGACCCCGAGCTGGCCGTGCGAATGCGGGAACGGGCCGACGAGTTGCAAACCAAGTTCGCCGAACAGTTCTGGCTACCCCATTACGGGTGGTACGCGGTGGCCTTGGACGGACGCAAACGCCAGGTCGACGCGTTGACCAGCAATGCGGCGCACTGTCTGTGGTCGGGCATCGCGACCGACGAGCACGCCGAGATCCTGATCCGGAATCTGTCCCGGGCGGAGATGGATTCGGGCTTCGGGCTGCGGACGCTGGCTTCCGATATGGGCGCCTACAACCCGATGAGTTACCACTGCGGGTCGATCTGGCCGCACGACACGGCGATCGCTGTCGCCGGGTTGATGCGATACCAGCATGTGCCGGGCGCGGTGGAACTGGCGACGAAGCTGTCGGGTGGTCTGCTCGATGCCGCCGCGGCGTTCGACGGCCGGTTGCCCGAGCTGTTCTGTGGTTTCCCGCGGGCGAGATTCGCCGCGCCCGTGCCGTATCCGACGTCGTGTTCGCCTCAGGCCTGGGCCAGTGCGGCGCCGTTGCTGCTGGTTCGGTCGTTCCTCGGGCTCGATCCCGATGTGCCGGCCAGGACGTTGACGCTGCGGCCGCAGATTCCCCCGGCCTGGGGATGCGTGCGGATGTCGGAGTTCCGGCTCGGCGACGGGGTGACGGTGGATCTCGAGGTGTGCGGCTCGGCGGTGACCGTGACGGGCCTGCCCGAGGGCTGGGCGCTGATCACCGACGAGGAGTAGATCGCAGAATC
>NZ_JBHWZY010001371.1:0-1095 GCF_042727815.1 Nocardia sp. NPDC060220 | reverse complement strand
GCCCCGGAGTTTCGACTCCGGGGCCTTCTTCGTTATCCGTTGCCGAGTCGCAGGGTCCAGTTCCCCCGGTAGTGCAGCCGGGTGACGCTCGCGGGCGGAACATCCATGCGCCAGAACGACTTCGCCGGTGCGTCGAGCACCACGAGCAGCGCGGCGCGCACCACGGCGGGGTGCGTCACCGCCACGGTGTTACGACCCGACGAGGCGATCTCGGCCAGCCAGAAGCGCACCCGCTCGACCAGATCGGTGATGGATTCCCCACCGTGCCCACGGAATTCGGGGTCGGTGAGCCAGGCGAACAACTGGTCCTGAGCGAGTTTGCCCATCTCACTGCCCCGCCACGACCCGGCATCGAGGTCCCGTAATCGCACGTCCTGTTCGCCGACCAGGCCCAATTCCTCCGCCGTCTCGCGAACCCGCCGCTCCGGTCCTGTCCGCACCAACGCTTCATCGAGCGGCACGCAGGCGCGCACAGCGGCCCGCCCCGACTCGTCAAGGGGTTCATCGACAGGAAATCGCGCCTTACGTACCGCCTCGGTAAGGCCATGGCCGACAAGGTCGACTCTCAGCACCGTTTGCACGAGAGTCGAGGGTAGCGACGAATGCGATCCACGCCACAACCCGGGCTCGGCGCCTCCCCGGTCATCGGCGTGTTCGCGCTGGTCGGGGCGCATGATGGCGACGAAGTTGTCGGTGGGTCGGTGCACACTTGGTGCTATGGATCGGTTCTCCCCCGCGACGGCACAGTGGTTCGACGGCGCCTTCCCCGGCGCGACGTCGGCCCAGCTCGGCGCGTGGGACGCGATCGCCGCGGGCGAGAACACACTGGTGATCGCGCCGACGGGGTCGGGCAAGACCCTGTCCGCGTTCCTGTGGGCTATCGATCAGCTGGCTCACCGGGACCCACCCGAGCCGGGAGCGTCCCGGGGCACGTCGGTGCTCTACGTGTCGCCGTTGAAGGCGCTGGCTGTGGACGTGGAACGCAATCTGCGGGCACCCCTGGTAGGAGTCACGCAGACGGCGAAACGATTGGGGCTCGACCCACCGGATATCTCGGTGGGGGTGCGCTCCGGTGACACCCCGCCCGCCCAGCGC
>NZ_JBHWZY010001370.1:0-1096 GCF_042727815.1 Nocardia sp. NPDC060220 | reverse complement strand
GGTGTGCACATGGTCGATCTTGTCGACCCAGTGGTATTTCTGCAGCGCCACGGCGTCGAACCCATTTCGTTCGCCGATGCCCTCGAACGCGGGCCGGAGCTTGCCGAGGGACTCGACAGTGCTCCCTGGACGGCGATGCTCGTCGTGGTCGAGGATCGTCACGCCGTTGATGTCACGCACCGGCACAACGGATTTCGCGAAGAATCCGCCGGACCACGCGGCCTCGGCGCGGTCCTGCGACCGCACGGCGAAACCGTCGACGTCTTCGCGCGAGAAGCCCTCCATGGTCGCGATCAGGTCGGCGCCGATCCCCTGAGGCACGGTCGAGGCGTCGTAGGTCAGGGCCGGATCGTTGTAGATCGGGCCGCCGTCGGATCCCATCGGCACCCGCGACATCGACTCGACACCGCCGGCGATGATCAGCGATTCCCAGCCCGAACGCACCCGCGCCGCAGCCTGGTTGACCGACTCGAGCCCGGAGGAGCAGAACCGGTTCAATTGCACCCCGGCGACGGTGTCCGGCAGGCCCGCACCGATAGTGGCGGCACGGGCGATGTCGCCACCCTGGTCTCCCACCGGCGAGACGACGCCGAGGACGACGTCATCGATAGCGGCGGGATCGAGCCCGGGGTGGCGGGCGGTCAATTCTCTGATCAGGCCGACCACCAGGTCGACGGGTTTCGTCCCGTGGAGCGCTCCGCCCTTGTTCTTTCCCCGAGGCGTGCGGATCGCCTCGTAGATGTAGGCCTCGTTACTCACAATTGATCTTTCCTCTCGTCCAGCTGTTCGATATTTCGCGCACCGCCGGGTTCAGTCAGCGACGGTGAGGACGAAGGCGGTGGTTCGGCGGGCGTCGGAGGCCACGAGGGCCCCGGCCCTGCCACCGGTGTCTTCCAGCGAATTCAGCATCGTGACCAGCGACCGCAGATGGCCGGACCGGGGCAGGTAGCCGAACGCGAGGTCCCCTCCGCGCGGGTTCACGAGGTACTCACACATTCCGGTTTCCTTGATCCAGGCCACCGGCGTGACGGCGTACTGTTCCGGAACCTCGAGCTGGTCGAGACCGCCGACGTAGAAACCGCCGGGAGCAAGGAGT
>NZ_JBHWZY010001369.1:0-1097 GCF_042727815.1 Nocardia sp. NPDC060220 | reverse complement strand
GCAACTCCAAGGGTGTCGCCGAACAGTTCCCGGTGCTGCTCGGCGGCGCCGCGCTGACTCGTTCCTACGTGGAGAACGACCTCACCGCGGTCTACGACGGCGACGTGTACTACGCCCGTGACGCCTTCGAGGGCCTGCGGTTGATGGACGAGATCATGACCGTCAAGCGTGGCGGCGGGCTCGACCCGGACAGCCCGGCGGCGATCGCCGCCAAGGACAAGGCCGCCGAGCGCAAGGCGCGTCATGAGCGGTCCAAGCGGATCGCGGCCGAGCGCAAGGCCGCCGAGGTGCCGATCGTGGTGCCCGAACGCTCCGATGTGGCCGCGGATCTGCCCGTGCCGACGCCGCCGTTCTGGGGTACCCGGGTGATCAAGGGTCTGCCGCTGGCGGAGTATTCGGGTCTGCTCGACGAGCGGGCACTGTTCCTCGGCCAGTGGGGTCTGCGCGGTCAGCGGGCCGGGGACGGGCCGACCTATGAGGACCTGGTGGAGACCGAGGGCCGGCCGCGGTTGCGCGCCTGGCTCGACCGGCTCGCCACCGAGGGTGTGCTCCAGCACGCGGCCCTGGTCTACGGGTACTTCCCGGCGGTGTCGGAGGGTGACGAGGTCATCGTGTTGACCGAACCGAATCCGGATGCGCCGGAACGGTATCGGTTCACCTTCCCGCGTCAGCAGCGCGACAGGTTCCTGTGCATCGCCGACTTCATCCGCTCGCGCGAGCAGGCTCGTGCGACCGGACAGGTCGACGTGTTGCCGTTCCAGCTGGTGACGATGGGTCAGCCGATCGCCGACTTCGCGAACGCGTTGTTCGCCGCCGACAACTACCGCGACTACCTCGAGGTGCACGGCATCGGTGTGCAGCTCACCGAGGCGCTGGCCGAGTACTGGCATCGCCGGGTGCGCGAGGAACTGACCGTCGACGGCAAGTCCGTCGCCGCCGACGATCCCGCCGACATCCAGGACTACTTCAAGCTCGGCTACCGGGGCGCTCGCTACTCCTTCGGCTACGGTGCCTGCCCCGACCTGGAAGATCGTGCCAAGCTGGTCGACCTGCTCGACGCCGGCCGGGTCGGGGTGACGCTGTCGGAGGAACTGCAG
>NZ_JBHWZY010001368.1:0-1101 GCF_042727815.1 Nocardia sp. NPDC060220 | reverse complement strand
ATATCCATCCTTAAATACAGAGTCGTAGCAATCCTGAGCTGCACCAAGGATATCAACGCCGAACTGCGGCGTAGGTCAATGCCTTTTCGGGCGGCCAGCGCGGTGTCGTGCACATGACCAGACGTCGGCGCGCTGATGTTGAACGCGAGTGAGCGGTCGAGGCGATCGCCGCTCGGCGCGATCGGGCCGACGATCGCCAGTTGGGGCGGTCGGCGCGAGCCAGTGCGCGGGATTGGGCGCCCGCGGTCACTGGCAATGATCGCGCGGTGGCCGCGTAGCCGGACCCGGTGGTCGACCTGGATTCGTTGTTGCGCGACAACCCGGATTCTGGCCGAGGAGTTCCACTACTCCCGTGAATGGACCTCCGAACACCAACGGGCTCACGCACCCAGCATTTGTAATATCCACAACAACAGGTCAGCCGAACTCGCCGGAACGCGGAGCTTCCGCAGTCTCGGCTCCGCACCCCACCACGCGCGTCCCGCTCGCCGTCACCGGCCCGAATCGGTGGTGCAACGACGCACACGACCGAGCCCGAGAAGAGCGCTGTCCGCTGCCCGAAAAGGAGTGGAGCCGAGCCACCACAGTGCGGTTGGATGACTACCTGCGGGTGCCGCCCCGCGGCCCGCGAACACGGATGACCGAGGAGTGGACGATGCCGATCGCCATGCTGCGAGGCGTGACTCTGGACTGCGCCGATCCCCGGGCTCTGGCCCGGTTTTACCAAGAGCTGACAGGCATGCAGCTCGGCTTTGACACTGACGAGTTCGTCGGCCTGACCGATGGTTCGGGCTGCGACCTGGGCTTCCAACGGGTCGAGGGATACCGGGCTCCGCGGTGGCCCGGTCAGGACGTGCCGCAGCAGCTCCACCTGGACCTCGGCGTCGAGGATCTCGACGCTGCGGAGAAGTCGGCGCTGAGGCTCGGCGCGGTCAGCCCGGACCACCAGCCGGGCGGCGACCGGTGGCGGGTGCTGCTGGATCCGGCCGGTAACCCGTTCTGCTTGGTCGCCGGCTGATCTTTGGAGTCCGCCGCGGACCAGTCCGGTCTGTGGGGGCCCAAGCCTGCGAGATCCGGCGGTAAGCGCTGTTGCTGAGCGGG
>NZ_JBHWZY010001367.1:0-1104 GCF_042727815.1 Nocardia sp. NPDC060220 | reverse complement strand
GAACTGCTTGGTCTCACCGCGGTTGGGGCCGTCGAGGATCACCGAGAACAGGCCGTCGTTGGTCTTGAGGGCGTTGCCGTCGGTGGAGATCCACAGGTTGCCGTACGGGTCGAAGGCCAGGTTGTCCGGGCAGGAGATCGGGCTGACCTTGGTCTTGTCGAAGCCGGCGAAGTAGGTGTCGGCGGCGGCGGGGTCACCGCAGACCAGCAGCAGCGACCAGGTGAAGTCGGTGCCGGTGTGGTTGTCGGTGAGCTCGAGGACCTGGCCGTTCTTGTTCAGCTTGCGCGGGTTGGCCTCGTCGACGCCCGGCTTGTCGTCCTTGGCGCGGTTGTCGTTGTTGGTCAGCGCCACGTAGACCTTGCCGGTGAACGGGTTGGCCTCGAAGTCCTCGGGGCGGTCCATCTTGGTGGCGCCGACCTTGTCGGCGGCCAGGCGGGTGAACACCGCCACCTCGGCGGCGGACATGCCGTCGACCAGGGACTTGCCCTTGCCGTCGTCGCCGGTCTCGAGCAGCGGAATCCACTGGCCCTTGCCGGTGAAGCCCTTGTCGGAGGGGACCGCGCCGCTGCCGTCGATCTTGTCGGCGTGGTCGCCGGTGAGCTTGGCGACGTAGAGGGTGCCCGCGTCGAGGATGGTCAGGTTGTGCCGCATCGCGGAAGCGCCGGTGCCGGACTGGATCTTGCGCGAGGACACGAACTTGTACATGTAGTCGAACTTCTCGTCGTCGCCGGTGTAGGAGACGACATCACCGGAGTCGGTGACGTAGATCGACGCGCCCTCGTGCTTGAGGCGACCCATCGCAGAGTGCTTGATCGGCGTGGCGGCGGCGTCCCACGGGTTGACCTCGACGACATAGCCGAAACGGTTGGCCTCGTTGGGTTCCTGGCTCAGGTCGAAGCGCTTGTCGGTGCGCTCCCACTGGTTCGGCGTGCCGCCCTTGGGGAAGCCGTAGCGCTTGACGCGCCCCTGCGGGTCGGAGGCCTTGTCGCCGTTGGCGAAGTAGCCGTTGAAGTTCTCCTCGCCGGAAAGCACTGTGCCCCAAGGAGTCCTTCGACCGGGCGAGCGCCGCCGAGCTGAAGCCGCACAAGATCGACGACGGCCTGG
>NZ_JBHWZY010001366.1:0-1105 GCF_042727815.1 Nocardia sp. NPDC060220 | reverse complement strand
TCCGAACTCCCCGCTCTGCCCGCGCTGACCGCTCGGCTGCTGACGCGGTGGCCACAGATCTGACCACGCGATTCGGCGATCTTCTTGGCGAGGGAGTTGGCCACCGCCTTGGCGATCAGCGTCTTACCGCAGCCGGGCGGACCGTAGAGCAGCACACCCTTGGGCGGGCGAAGCGCGTACTCGCGGAACAGGTCCTTGTGCAGGAACGGCAGTTCCACCGCGTCGCGGATCTGCTCGATCTGACGGCCCAGGCCACCGATGTCGGTGTAGTCGACGTCGGGAACCTCTTCCAGCACAAGGTCTTCGACCTCGGCCTTGGGAACGCGCTCGAACGCGAAGCCCGCCTTGGTGTCGACCAGCAGCGAATCACCCGGGCGCAGTTTGCGAATCGGCGAATCGGGGTCTGCCATGTCGTCGTATTCGGCGATCTTGGACAGCGGACCCGACAGCCACACGACCCGCTCTTCGTCGGCGTGGCCGACCACGAGGGCGCGCCTGCCGTCGTCGAGAATCTCACGCAGCGTGCCGATTTCGCCGATGGCGTCGAAATTTCCGGCCTCGACGACGGTGAGTGCCTCGTTGAGGCGCACGGTCTGACCGTATTCCAGTGCGTCGGCGTCGATGTTGGGCGAGCAGGTGAGGCGCATCTTGCGCCCGGAGGTGAAGACGTCGACCGTCTGATCCTCGTAGGCGTGGATGACGATGCCGTATCCGCTCGGCGGCTGGCCGAGACGATCGACTTCCTCGCGCAACGCGATCAGCTGCTGGCGCGCTTCTTTGAGCGTGTCCATCAACTTGCCGTTGCGGATGGTCAGCGAATCGATCCTGGCTTCCAATTCGCGTGCGCGATCCGGCGAATCGGCGAGTTGCCTGCGAAGAGCAGCCGACTCGGCGCGTACCGCCTCGAGCTCTCGCCAGGCCGCCGAATCCGAATTCTCGTTGGGGCTCATGATGCTGCTCCTCCCAGTCCCGGTCTATCAACGCTACCGGGCGCGGTCCGTTCTCGCTTTCCGACATGGTTTCGTCGTGATCACATCTTGTACGGTCGGTACGACATCAACCACACATTTGCACCTGTTAGGCTCCCCTAACACCCCGTACGGGG
>NZ_JBHWZY010001365.1:0-1113 GCF_042727815.1 Nocardia sp. NPDC060220 | reverse complement strand
GGGTACGGTCAAAGCCAAGCGGATACGTCGGGGAATCGACGCCGGGATCTTTTCCTGGCGATGTGATCGCGCCGGTCGTGTCGCCGAATACAGCACCTGCTTGCATGGATAATCAGGTTCGAGGAGGAGAGAAACGGTGAGCGAGAACAGGGACCCGGGTTACGGGGAAACCGCGGCCGAGACGACGTCGGTCTTCCGCGCGGACTTCCTCAACGAGGTCGACGCGTCGCGCTCCGCAGAGCCGACCGGCGAACAGCCGGTTCAGGGCGTCGAGGGCCTGCCGGCCGGTGCGGCCCTCCTGGTGGTCAAGCGTGGCCCGAACGCGGGCTCGCGTTTCCTGCTGGATCAGCCGACCACTTCGGCCGGCCGCCATCCCGACAGTGACATTTTTCTGGATGACGTCACGGTCAGCCGTCGGCATGCCGAGTTCCGTCAGGACGACGACTCGTTCCAGGTCGTCGATGTGGGCAGCCTCAACGGCACCTACGTCAACCGGGAGCCGGTGGACTCCTCGGAGCTGCAGAACGGCGACGAGGTCCAGATCGGCAAGTTCCGGCTGGTCTTCCTGACCGGTCCGCGCACGCAGGCGAACGAGTCGGCGTCGGGCGCGGGGTCGCGATGACCCCAACGGTACTGGTGCCCGTAACGGGCACAGTGCTGTGACAGGGGCGGCGCAGTGGGCGCGCGGAGGGATGTCGATCGGCTCCGTACTCGACCTACTGCGACCAGATTTTCCTGATATCACCATCTCCAAGATCCGGTTCCTCGAATCCGAGGGCCTGATCCGGCCGGAACGGACACCGTCGGGATACCGGCGGTTCTCGGTGGCCGACTACGAACGGCTGCGTTTCGTGCTGACCGCGCAACGCGATCAGTACCTGCCGTTGAAGGTGATCAAGGAGCAGTTGGAAGCGATCGACAGTGGTGCGGCGACGTTGGGCGTGCGTGAAGCGCGCGCCCGCGCGCACTCCCACCACGGCTCCGCGGAGGCCGGGCACGGTGTGTCCGGCTCCGCGGAGGCCGATACCGAGGCGACGAGCCCGGCCGCGCCGCGCCGCCTCGGCATCGTGACGGGCGCGATCACGCCCGAGGAATTGCGCGTCGACGTCGGCG
>NZ_JBHWZY010001364.1:0-1114 GCF_042727815.1 Nocardia sp. NPDC060220 | reverse complement strand
GATCCGGGATTTCCTCGAGAACTACGTGATCGGCCAGGACACCGCCAAGCGGACCCTCGCCGTCGCGGTCTACAACCACTACAAGCGCATCCAGGCGGGCGACAAGGGCCGCGACAGCCGCGGTGAGGCCGTCGAGCTGATGAAGTCGAACATCCTGATGCTCGGCCCCACCGGTTGCGGCAAGACCTACCTCGCGCAGACGCTGGCCAAGATGCTGAACGTGCCGTTCGCCATCGCCGATGCCACCGCGCTCACCGAGGCGGGCTATGTCGGTGAGGATGTCGAGAACATCCTGCTGAAGCTGATCCAGGCCGCCGACTACGACGTCAAGCGCGCCGAGACCGGCATCATCTACATCGACGAGGTCGACAAGATCGCGCGCAAGAGCGAGAACCCGTCGATCACCCGCGATGTGTCGGGCGAGGGCGTGCAGCAGGCGCTGCTGAAGATTCTGGAGGGTACCCAGGCGAGTGTGCCGCCGCAGGGCGGTCGCAAGCACCCGCACCAGGAGTTCATCCAGATCGACACCACCAACGTGCTGTTCATCGTGGCGGGCGCGTTCGCGGGCCTGGAGAAGATCATCTCCGATCGCACCGGTCACCGCGGCATCGGCTTCGGCGCCGAGGTGCGCTCCAAGGCCGAGGTCGACACCGATGACCACTTCGCCGACGTGATGCCCGAGGATCTGATCAAGTTCGGTCTGATCCCCGAGTTCATCGGCCGCCTGCCGATCGTCGCCTCGGTGACGAACCTGGACAAGGAATCGCTGGTCACAATTCTCTCCGAGCCGAAGAACGCACTGGTCAAGCAGTACGTTCGCCTGTTCGAGATGGACGGCGTCGACCTCGAGTTCACCGCCGACGCCCTCGAAGCGATCGCCGATCAGGCGATCCTGCGCGGCACCGGTGCTCGCGGCCTGCGCGCCATCATGGAAGAGGTCCTGCTGCCGGTGATGTACGACATCCCCGGCCGTGACGACGTCGCCAAGGTGGTCGTGAACGCCGACACCGTCATCGACAACGTCCTCCCGACGATCGTGCCGCGCAAGGCGCAGCGTCCGGAGCGTCGCGAGAAGTCGGCGTAACAAACCAACGGCAAAGGGCCCCTTCGGATC
>NZ_JBHWZY010001363.1:0-1115 GCF_042727815.1 Nocardia sp. NPDC060220 | reverse complement strand
CCTTTCCCTCGTAGAACGCGGTGCTACCCACTGTGTCGATCGCGGCGAGCGCGACGGCGGCCTGGCGCATCAGCAGCCAGCCGATCAACAGGTCGCCGAAGGCGAGCAGAAACCGTACCGATACCAGCCCGATGCGATACAGCTCGGCAGGCTCTCGATGCGCGGCCGACACGACGCCCATGAGGGTCGCGGTCATGGCCTCGATGTCCTCGAGCGCGGTAGCGAGGTAGGCGCGATCGGACGCCAGACGTACACCACCACAACTGCTTTCGACGAACTCCGCGATCTGACCGATCACATGGGCGAATGCTCCACTGCGGTCTCGCACGATCTTGCGGAAGAAGAAGTCCTGCGCCTGAACGGCGGTGGTGCCTTCATAGATCGAGTCGATCTTGATGTCACGCACATACTGCTCGATCGGATAGTCCTGCAGGTAGCCGGACCCGCCGAAGGTTTGCAGGGATTCGGTCAGGCACTGATAGGCGCGTTCGGATCCGACGCCTTTGACGACGGGCAGCAGCAGATGGTTGATGTGGAAGGCCAATTCGGCATCGGCACCCGACACCGCCCTCGCGATCCCGGCGTCCTGGTGCGCAGCCACATACAGATACAGCGCGCGCATGCCCTCGCTGTATGCCTTCTGCACCATCAGTCCCCGACGCACATCAGGATGGCGAATGATCGTCACCCGCGGCGCTTGCTTGTCCGCCGTTCTGGTCGCATCACTGCCCTGCACCCGGGTTTTCGCATACGCGAGCGCGTTGAGATAACCGGTCGACAACGTGGCAATCGCCTTGGTGCCGACCATCATCCGGGCGTACTCGATGACCGCGAACATCTGCGCTATCCCGCTGTGCGAGTCACCTACGAGCCAGCCGACCGCGGGAACGCCGTGCCCACCGAAGGTCAGCTCACAGGTCGCCGAGGCCTTGAGTCCCATCTTGGTCTCCAGGCCGGTCACGAAAACGCCGTTGCGGGTGCCCAGTTCACCGGTGCCGGTGTCGAAGTGGAACTTCGGCACGACGAACAGCGACAGACCTTTCGTCCCCGGTCCGGCACCCGCGGGCCGCGCCAGAACCAGATGCAGGATGTTCTCCGAGAAGTCGGAGTCACCG
>NZ_JBHWZY010001362.1:0-1115 GCF_042727815.1 Nocardia sp. NPDC060220 | reverse complement strand
GGTGCGCGATGGTAGCCACAAAGATCACCGGCGTGATGGGTGGGCTCGCGCCCGTGGCCCCGATCAGCACCGCCGAGAGGCCGGAGTCGGGCATCATCGTCAACTCCGGCCGGACCAGTACCTCCTCGCGAGTCCTGATGGGCGCCTGCCTCGGCCTGATCGGACCGCTGCTGCGCACGGTGCCCATCAACCGGGCCACCATTCCGGTCGGCGCCGTCGCGGTCGACCTGCTGTCGCGGCTGCGGCCCGAACCGCACGGTATCGAGCGCGAGCAGATCCAGCTCCAGGGCTTCAAGATGGAAATGGTGCGGCCCGCGGGCGGATCTCGCGCGTTGCGCCACGGTGCGTTGCTGTACATGCACGGCGGCGGCTTCGCGGTCTGCGGATTGCAGACACACCGCGCGGTCGTGGCCGGACTGGCCCGGCGCACCGGACCGCCCGTCCTCAATGTCGAGTACCGGCAGCTGCCCGGTGATTCGATCGACACCTCGATCGACGACTGTGTGCTCGCGTACCGCTGGCTGCTGCGCCACGGGGCCGATCCGGCGCGCATCGTGTTCGCCGGCGACTCGGCGGGTGGGTTCCTGACCTTCGCGACCGCGATCCGCTCGCGCGAGATCGGCCTGCCGCTGCCCGCCGCCCTCGTCGGCCTCAGCCCGCTGCTCGATCTGGACTACCGGGCCAAAGAGGGCTACGTCAATGTCAACCGGGACGCCTACATTCCGCTGAAGGGCCTCGAGGCGGTCGTCCACCTGGGCGCCGAGCACGCCGGTCCGCTCGATCCCGCGCTGTCGCCGGTCAACGCCGAGCTGGCCGGGATGCCGCCGGTGCTGCTCATCGCCGCCGAGGACGAGCTCCTGCGCTACGACTGTGAACTGATGGCCCACCGGCTCACCGCCGCGGGCGTGCCCAACACCCTGGAGCTGTGGCGCGGGCAGGTGCACGCGTTCATGAGCATCCTGCCGAGCATGCCGGAGAGCCGTTCGGCGCTGGGACGGGTGGCGAAGTTCGTCCGCACCGCGGTGGAACCGGCCCAGCGGGCACGTACGGCCTGAGAACGGCTCGGGCGGTCCTGACCACGGTCGGCCGACCGAGCCACCTCCGACACGAAGAAG
>NZ_JBHWZY010001361.1:0-1119 GCF_042727815.1 Nocardia sp. NPDC060220 | reverse complement strand
GCGTCACGAAGTTCAAAACTAGTCGAAGCTGTTCATTTGATGCCTACGCATCAACAACCCGAAGCCTCAGCCTCTCGAACTTGACGTCTATGCATCAACCCTGCCAGCCCTTCGTGCGGTCCCCCTGGGCTGCAACCGACAGGCCCGCGATCCACGACCCAGCCCGATTCGCATCCTCAGCCGCAGACGCCAACTGCGCGCCGCCCGGCGCCGAAACTCGTCGACACACACCGAGCAGGCTGTGCGCGATGAGGTAATCGAACGAAACCGCGTCGAGGTCTCCGGCTGGCAATCCCAGTACCAGCGAATCGAGGACGAACTCGACGATCCGCGATCACTCGCTCTGCCCGACTGGGCGACCCTGACCCAGCTGTCGGCTGCGCTTGTCGCGGCCTCGTCTGACCAGTTCCAGGGCTGGGGCGACGTGGTGACGTTCGCCGCGTGCACAGCGTCCCGTATCGGGGAGGTGTCCGGCGTCCGCGTCAAGGACATCGACACCGAGCAATGGATCTGGAACCTTCGGCGCCAGACCTCACCGGGACCGGGCGGCAGGCTGGACAAGGGCACGAAAGGCAAGCGCGCACGCCGTGTTCCGATCGTCGAGGAGCTTCGCCCGATGCTGCTGGACAGGATTCAGGCGCGCCAGGACAAGCCTGTCGCTCGTTTGTTCGCTGGGCCGCGCGGCGGCCGGATACAAACAGGGGTCCTGCGCAAGGCGACGCATTGGGACACCGTGGTCACCGAACTCGGCTACGAACACCTGCGCCGGCACGACCTCCGGCACACCGGGCTCACCTGGTTCGCGGACGCCGGGGTACCGGTCTACCGCCTGCAGCAGATCGCTGGGCACTCCGACCCGCGCATCACCCAGCGGTATCTCCATCCCGACATCGTGGCGCTGCAGGCTGACGGTGACATGCTCTCGGCGCACCTGAAAACGCCGAAACGGTCCCAAAATGGTCCCAAGCTCCGACTTGTCCAATAACGAAAAATACCCTCCGACCCAGGTCGGAGGGTATTCTTCTTGGTCGGGCTGACAGGATTTGAACCTGCGACCACCTGACCCCCAGTCAGGTTCGCTCCCAAGCTGCGCCACATCCCGATCTTGCCCCCGTCTCC
>NZ_JBHWZY010001360.1:0-1119 GCF_042727815.1 Nocardia sp. NPDC060220 | reverse complement strand
ATCTTGCCGCTGCGGGTCTTGGGCAGTTCCGGCACGATGTGGATTTCGCGTGGCCGCGCGATCGGGCTGATCTCCTTGGACACCTGCGCCTTCAGCTCGGCGACCAGTTCGGGCCCCGCCGACGCCGCGGCCTCGCCGGTGAGGATCGTGAACGCGACGATCCCCTGCCCGGTGGTCGCGTCGGTGGCGCCGACCACCGCCGCCTCGGCGACTGCTGGATGCCCCACCAGCGCGGACTCGACCTCGGCGGTGGAGATGCGGTGTCCGGAGACGTTCATGACGTCGTCGACCCGGCCGAGCACCCACAGGTCGCCGTCGGCATCGAGCTTGGCGCCGTCGCCGGCGAAGTACCATCCCTGCTCGGCGTAGCGCTCCCAGTAGGTGGCGCGGTAGCGATCCATATCGCCCCAGATGCCGCGCAGCATCGACGGCCACGGCTTGTCGAGCACGAGGTAGCCGTTGGCCTCGGTCTCACCGAGTTGCACCGGTTTGCCCTCTTCGTCGACGACCGTCGCGGAGATGCCGGGCAGCGGGCCCATCGCGGCGCCCGGTTTGGCCGCGGTGACGCCGGGCAGTGGCGCGATCATGATGGCGCCGGTCTCGGTCTGCCACCAGGTGTCGACGATGGGAGTCTTGTTCGCGCCGAAGACTTCCCGGTACCAGCGCCAGGCTTCGGGGTTGATGGGTTCGCCGACGGAGCCGAGCAGTCGCAGGGTGCTCAGGTCGTGGGCGTCGGGGATCTCCCGACCCCATTTCATGAAGGTGCGGATCAGGGTGGGTGCGGTGTAGTAGATGGTGACGCCGTACTTCTCGATGATCTGGAAGTGGCGGTGTTCGTCGGGGGAGTTGGGGGTGCCTTCGTAGACGACCTGGGTGGCGCGGTTGGCGAGGGGGCCGTAGACGATGTAGCTGTGTCCGGTGACCCAGCCGATGTCGGCGGTGCACCAGTAGACGTCGTCTCCGGCTTTGTGGTCGAAGACGTTGTGGTGGGTGTAGGCGGTTTGGGTGAGGTATCCGCCGGTGGTGTGCAGGATGCCCTTGGGTTTTCCGGTGGTGCCGGAGGTGTAGAGGATGAACAGCGGGTGCTCGGCGGGGAAGGGCTGTGCTTCGTGGGAAGGC
>NZ_JBHWZY010001359.1:0-1131 GCF_042727815.1 Nocardia sp. NPDC060220 | reverse complement strand
GTATCTGTCCGGTGAACTGGAGGTCGAACTGACACCGCAGGGCACCCTCGCCGAGAAACTGCGCGCGGGCGGGACCGGGATTCCGGCCTTCTTCACCGCGGCGGGTGTCGGGACGCCGGTATCCGACGGGGGATTGCCGTGGCGGTACCGGTCCGACGGGTCCGTCGCGATCGCCTCGCCCGCCAAAGAGGTCCGCACCTTCCATGGTCGCCGGTTCGTGCTCGAGGAATCCATCACCGCCGACTACGCGCTCGTGCACGCCCTGATCGGCGACACCGACGGAAATCTGGTGTTCAACAAGGCCGCCCGCAATTTCAACCCGCTCGCCGCGATGGCGGGCACGGTGTGTATCGCCCAGGTCGAGACGCTGGTGCCCGCCGGTTCCCTCGATCCGGCGCAGGTGCATCTGCCCGGCGTGTTCGTCGACCGGATCGTGCACACGGGGCCGCAGACCAAACTCATCGAAAGGCGGACCGTGTCATGAGCGCATCGACGGTGGCGCTCGGCTGGACGCGCACCGAGATGGCCGCCCGCGCCGCGCGGGAACTACGGTCCGGCGAGTACGTCAACCTCGGCATCGGGCTGCCGACCCTGATCCCCAATTTCCTGCCCGAGGGTGTGGCGGTGACGCTGCATTCGGAGAACGGGATTCTCGGCACCGGTCCCTACCCCCACGACGACGACGTCGACGCCGACCTGATCAACGCGGGCAAAGAAACCGTCACCGTCGCCGACGGCGCCTCGTTCTTCGATTCGTCGCTCAGTTTCGGCATGATCCGTGGTGGCCACATCGACACCGCGGTCCTCGGCGGCATGCAGGTCTCGGCCGCTGGCGACCTCGCCAACTGGATGGTGCCGGGTCAGATGGTCAAAGGGATGGGCGGGGCGATGGACCTGGTCCACGGCGCCCGCCGCGTGATCGTGGTGATGACGCACACCGACAAGGCGGGTACCCCGAAAATCGTGCCGACCTGTACCTTGCCGCTCACCGGGGCGGGCGTCGTGCATCGGATCATCACCGACTTGGCTGTCATCGACGTCGAGCCGACGGGTCTGGTCCTGCGCGAATGCGCACCGGGCGTGCGCGAGGAACACGTCCGCGCCCGGACCGCGGCACCGCTCACGTCGGGC
>NZ_JBHWZY010001358.1:0-1137 GCF_042727815.1 Nocardia sp. NPDC060220 | reverse complement strand
CCCCGCCGGGCGCGACCCCCCCCCCCGGCGCGAACCCCTGGCGTTCCCCCCCCCGTCCGGAGGAGAACGAACTAGCGGCCGATCGCGGCGGCCATCACGCGGGTGGCCGAGATCAGGCCGTCGATCAAGTTGCCCTGACGGAACGAGGCCAGCGCGGCGGTGACGCCGAGCTGGCAGATGCGGTCGTTGGCGCGCTCGGCCACATTCGCACCGGAACGGACCTCGATCGCGCCCTGGTTCGGGGACACGGCGATGAGCACCGAATCGGCCGACTCCGGGGTGTTCGGCAGAATCGCGTCGGCACCGGCCGCCGGATCGGAGCCGAGGTCGCCGAGGTAGATGTTGAAGCGGACCTTGGTGGCGCGGGTCGCCTCGGTGAGCGCGTTGTCGAGGGAGATGCGTTCACGATCGGTGAACGGCACCTCGTCGAACACGGTGCCGGGCTCGTGCACGCCGGACACCCGGCCGCTGCTGGTGAGGGCGAACCCGTGCGGCAGGTCGGCCTCGACCACCGCGGGCCAATTAGAACTTGCCACTTGCCCGGCCTCCGATCAGCTCCGCATGCGCGGTTTCGAGAGCCGCATGACTGCCATGCGGCTCGGCGGTGTGGTGCCCCGCCGCGGCGGTCACCTCATCGGTAGCACTCCACAGCACCGGCCGGTGGGTCCACTTCTGCCCGAGTGCGAAGTGGGCCGGCTTCTCACCGGGGAATGGCTTACCGAGATAGGACAAACCCGCGATCGCGAAGTAGATCGCGGCCGGGATGCCGACGAAGATCAGCACTGTCTCGAGAATGCTCACGCACCAACGGTAGACGATGCTGTGTAGTAGTTCATCCTCCGGCTGGCAGTTCCCGCACCGCGTGTCCGGCGGTGCTACACCAACCAGGCCGCCGCGTTCGGTGGCAACCGGTCGTCGGCGACCGGAGCGCTCGACAACAGCACCTCCCCCGGCGGCAACTGGATCGGGCCGTCCGAGGCGTTGAGCACGCAGATCAACCCGCCCGGCCGACGGAAAGCGAGGCAGCCGTCGGGACTGCCGTACCACTCGATCCGCTGGCCCGCGAACTCCGGCCGGGTGGCGCGCAGGTCGATCGCCAGCCGGTACAGCGACAGCGTCGAGTGCAGGGTTTCCAGC
>NZ_JBHWZY010001357.1:0-1137 GCF_042727815.1 Nocardia sp. NPDC060220 | reverse complement strand
ATCTGCAGAACGACGTGCCAGCCGGGGAGGTCGCCGAAGGCTTGGAGGCACTGGCGGTAGAACTCGGGCCGGCGGGTGTATGCCGAGCCCAGGGAGATCAGCAGGACCTTCTCGGCGTGGGCGGGGCGGTCCCAGCCCGCTGACGGGCGGGTGTCGAAGCAGGGGCCGACGAAAGTCACTGTGCCGGAATCGACTCGGTCGGCGTGCGGTTGCATCGCTCGGGGAATCAGCGCCAGCGCCTGGTCGGGCACGCCGGAGAAGTCGTCGACATCGGTGGTCGCGGCACCGCAGTCGGCGAGCCAGCGTGCGAATCTCGCCTGGTAGTCGTCGGCGCCCGGCAGCTGCCGCAACGGTGTAGCGACTTCGTGTTCGTAGCCCTTCCACGCCACGAAAGTGGGCGAGAGCTGGATCATGCGGCGGTGTTGGGTTTCGGCGAGGGCGCGGCCGGCGTAGGCGCCGATGTCGTAGAGATAGAGATCTGCGGGGTCGTGGTCGTAGGCCGCGCGTAGCTGAGGCAGCGCGAGCTGGGCATTGTCGAGGAACAGGTTCATCACCGCGACAGGGTCTTCGGGCCAGGTGTTGTCGGCCACCGGCAGCATCGAGGTACACGCGATCAGCTCGGCGCCGGCTTCGGTGATCAGGTCCGCGACGGCCGGGTCGTTGGCGTAGGTGACGCGATGGCCCCGAGCCACCAGCTCACGGATCACTTCCAGGCTCGGCAGGACATGGCTGACGATGGGGATGCCGATCATCGCGATATGGGCTGGACGAGAAGGCATTTCGCTCACTTCGAGGATTCGGCGGCGGCTTCGAGGTCGTCGATGCTGCCGGACATGATCGTCGGCACGTGTGCGGTGATGTGCTCGGCGGGCCAGTCCCACCACGCGACTGCCAGCAGGCGGGCGATGTCGCGGTCGCCGAAGCGGGTGCGGATGAGGCGGGCGGGATTTCCGCCGACGATGCCGTAGTCGGGGACGTCGCCGGTGACGACGGAGCCGGTGCTGATGATGGCGCCGTGGCCGATCCGCACGCCGGGCATCACCGTCGCGCCGTTGCCGAACCAGACGTCGTTGCCCACAACGGTGTCGCCTCGCCCCGGCAGGCCGGTGAGCAGGTCGAAGTGGTCCGACCAGGAAC
>NZ_JBHWZY010001356.1:0-1116 GCF_042727815.1 Nocardia sp. NPDC060220 | reverse complement strand
CGTCCTCCTCCAATGCCTTCAGGTGTTGGGAGACCGTGGATGTGGAGCGCAGGCCCACCGCGTCGGCGATCTCCCGCGTGCTCGGCGCGTAGCCGTGGGCGAGCACCGAATCCCTGATCACGGCGAGAATGTGTTGTCTGCGGGGAGGCAGGCTCGCGGCGTCGAGGTGGTCGAAGTCGTCGTATCCGGTCATCGGGGAATCGTAGATCCCCCCGCGATCATCACTTCAGTCCAGGTTCCTCGCGAAACAGTTCGACTGCGGCAGGACGTGATACGGCGCGAACAGCGGAATCCGGTGATAGCCACTGCGCTCGTAGAAGCGCACCGCTTCCGGCTGCAGGTGCCCGGTCTGCAGGATCATCCGGGGCCGGCCGGCCGCGCGCACGGATGCTTCGGCGGCGTGCAACAGCGCCGTCGCGGTTCCGGTGCCACGGTAGGCGGGACGCACGAACATCCGCTTGAGTTCGAGGTCACCGGCGTTCCAGCGCACCGCGGCGTGCCCGACAGGCTCCGCGCCCACGTACGCGACGAACGTCTGGTGCACGGTCGCGTGATCGACCGCGATCGGCGAGGGACCGCGCAGGGCGAGCTCGAGGTGGGCGTAGCGGGGACGGACCTCGGCCGACATCTCCGCGCGCAGCGACTCGGCATCCGGGTCGTCCCAGTCGACCACGAGCACTCGTGGCGAAACATCGGTCTGTGGGGAAGTGTGGCCAACCATGACAACCACGGTAGGCACCGGATCATCGTCACCGGACTGTTTGCCCTCAGCGAGATTCTGAACCGGCAGCGATCAGACGCATCCGCCGGGCAACACCGCGACACCGAGTGCGCCGACACCGAGGTGCACACCGAGTGCGGGGCCGAACTCGGCAACGTAGAGCTCTTGCACCTCCGGCAGCTGCTCACGCAATTGCGCCGCGATGTTTTCGGCGGCCTCGGGGGCACCGAGATGCTGGATGCCGAGCGCCGCACCATCGGATGCGGCCGCCTCCACCGCGGCAGCCACCAGCTTGGCGTAGGCACGCGATCTGGTTCGCACCTTCTCGCGCATTTCGAGCTTGCCCTCCACCAGCTGCAGCAGTGGTTTCGTCACCAGTTCACTGCCGAAGAACC
>NZ_JBHWZY010001355.1:0-1140 GCF_042727815.1 Nocardia sp. NPDC060220 | reverse complement strand
TCCGCCGGCCAACATCGAGAAGATGGCCGCGGGCATCCCGCTCACCGACGAGGACCGGCTGCCCTGGCTCGACACCGTCGCGGACTGGCTCGCCGAGCACCAAGCGGCCGGCGGGGTCGCGACCTGCTCGGCGTTGCGGCGGGCCTACCGCGACCGCCTGCGCGAGAAGGCGCCGCAGACCTACTTCGTTCACCTGGCCGCCACCCGCGAGGAACTGCTCCGCCGGATGACCGGCCGACTCGGTCACTTCATGCCGACGATCCTGCTGGACTCCCAGCTCGACACCCTCGAACCGCTGCAACCCGACGAAGCGGGTGTCACCCTCAACGCGCTGCAGCCGCCGAGTGCGCTCGTCACCGAGGCCGTCGACTACTGGATCGCCGATCACCGCTGAAGCAGCGGGTGTAGCTCCTCGACCGGGGCCAGCATCAGCATCGCGCCCACGACCAGCGCCGCCAGGCAGACAGCGCTGAAGAACAGCACCCACAGCACCGCGGGCAGATGGGTCAACCGGGCCAGCTGGTCCGCATCGGAGTCCGTCCGCCCCGGTTGCCTGCGACGGCTGCGTTGCAGTTCGAAGACGGGCCGCACCCCGGCGGCGAGCAGGAACCACGCCGCGAGATACGCGAACGCGGCCTGCAGCAGATCGCTGCCGAACCACGACACCCCGAACACCAGTGCGCCGAGCACGAACACGGTGAGCAGCCCGTACACATTGCGCACCTTGATCAGCACCGCCGCCAGCATCACCAGCGTCGCCCACAGCATCACCGTGACCCGGCCCGTTCCCAGCAGTGCCGCGTAGCCGAGCCCGAGCAGCGCCGGCGCCGGATACCCGGCGGCCGCGGTGAGAATCATGCCGGGACCACTCGGTTTGCCGCTCGACACGGTCAGCCCCGACGTGTCGGTGTGCAGGGTGATCGCGTGCAGCCTGCGCCCGGTGAGCAGCGCGACCAACGCGTGCCCACCCTCGTGCGCCACGGTCACCGCGGCGCGGGTCAGCCGCCACAGCGGTCGGTAGCCGACCAGAATCAACGCCACCGCGGCGGTGGCGAGCACCAACCACCAGGCGGGCGCGGGCTGGGGTGCGAGGAGACGATCGAGCAGCGAGCTGGCAGATCCGGTGTTCACCGCCGCACT
>NZ_JBHWZY010001354.1:0-1143 GCF_042727815.1 Nocardia sp. NPDC060220 | reverse complement strand
CTGTCCGGTGGGGTGAACATCTACCCGGCCGAGATCGAGGGCGTGCTGATGAGCCACCCGAAGATCGCCGATGTGGCGGTTCTCGGTGTGCCCGACCCGGATTGGGGTCAGCAGGTGAAGGCGTTCGTGCAACCGGTGCCCGGCACCGAGGGCAGCGACGAACTCACCACCGACATCCTCGAATTCGCCGCGAGCCAGCTCGCGAAGTACAAGCTGCCCCGCACGGTGGAATACCGTGCGGAGCTGCCCCGCGATCCCAACGGGAAGCTGTACAAGCGCCGCCTGCTCTGAATTTCGTTCCCGCTCAGACGGGCTCGCGCCACTCCGGCTCGAGCCCGAAGAGCGGGAACAGGCGCTGGGTGTCGAGGAAGAAGTTGAGGCCGGCGATGGTGTCGCCCTCGAGTTCGAGCACCGTGATCGACCACGGCACCCAGACGCCGGGCTCCTCGCTCGGCTTGTAGTGGCCGAAGGCGGGCGAACCGTTGGCGCCGACCAGCGGCACCATCCGCGAATTGCGGCACGCGCTGCCCGTGCTGAGCATGAACGCGGCCACGTTCTCCGGGCCCGAGATCCAGAGATCGAACGGCGGCATCGACAGCGCCACATCGGCTTTGAGCAGGGTGGTGAGCGCGTCCATGTCGTAGGCCTCGAACGCCTTGACGAAATCGTCGATCAGTTTGCGCTGATCCGGATCGGTCTCGTCGAAGCTGTCGGACACGGTCGGCTGCACCTTCGACATGGTGGCCCTGGCCCGCTGCAGCGCGCTGTTCACCGACGCCGGCGACATCATCAGCGCCTCGGCGGTCTCACCCGCGGAGAAGCGCAGCACCTCGCGCATGATCAGGATCGCGCGCTGAGTGGCGGGCAGGTGCTGGCAGGCCGCGACGAACGCCAGGCGCAGCGTGTCCCTGGTGGAGGCGTGGTCGGCCGGGTCTGCGCCGAAGGCCAGCGCGTTCGGGATCGGCTCGATCCACACGTAGTCGGGCTGGGGCATGGGCAGCGGTGAATCCGGGCGGCCCGGCCCGTTGAGATCCATCGGTCTGGCACGACTCTGGGGACGGTCGAGCATGTCCAGACAGATATTGGTGGCGATCTTGTAGAGCCACGAGCGCAGGCTCGCGCGGCCCTCGAAGGAATCGTAGG
>NZ_JBHWZY010001353.1:0-1145 GCF_042727815.1 Nocardia sp. NPDC060220 | reverse complement strand
GCCCACGACGGACGGGCCAGCGCGTTGTGCGTTTCGGAGCGGGTGGCGACCGCCAGCCCGGCCACGATCCCCACGATCGCCGCCATGGCGATGAACCCGGCCAAGGCCTGCCAGCGCAGGCGACGGTGGTGGGTCGGTGGTGACGGCACCGTGGACACGTTGATTCCTCCGCGAGGGTTTCGACGGGAGTACTTCACTTGCCATGCTTCTTCGCCCCCCTCGGCGGTCCAGCCGACGGCACCGGATTCTCTTCTCCGCCTGAGGGGACGGTCGAACTTGTCGTCCCGGGCAGTTCACCTGCCCGGCCATCTGATTTCTTAGCAGGAACGAGAGCGACTATATACCCTCGAAACCGAGAATGTCTACACTCGACATGACAGATTTACTCCATTAGCAGAAGTCGTTGCCGTCGGTGGCAGTCACGGATCAAGGCGAGACGCCGCCCGTCCTCCCGGGCGAGACAGTCGACCTCACCCGCGCCGGGGTCGACCCAGCCCCTCGATCAGCCAGATCCACAGTGCTCGTCGTTGCTGCCCCGCGATCGGATGTGATCAACAGCGGGCTTCTGAGCCGGTTTTCGTTGTGCGAACTCTGTGTGTGGTGAACCTTGAGCAGCCTGGGCACGGACATCACGGTTCTCGCAGGGTGGCGGCCCGCATCCGCAGGGCCGGCAGTCGAGGACTGCCAGGCACGACATCATCGGGCCGCCACTCAGGGGCGATGTCGAGCGCGGCGCATCCCTTCGAGTCGATCGAGCAGTGCCTCGAGAGACTCTTCGAACTCATCAGCAGCACGGTTGGCTGCCAGGTGGCCCTGCAGGCGATACACATGCGGATAGTCGGCCAGCTCCGATGATTCGTGCTGGCCCGGCTCGGTGCTGATGATCGGACTCAGCTCGACACCTCTTGTTGCCACCTCGAGGAGGAGGTGGCCGAGGAGAAACGTGGCGAAGGATCGGTAGACCTGGACCGCCTGATGGTCATCGAAGCCGTAGTGGAGCATGGTTTCGAGGAAGGATTGCATCCAGTTCAGGCTGCGCAGCGGCGGGCACAGCCAGGGTGCTTGCGGTGGGCTCGAGGCCATCAGCGGAAAGACCTCGGGGTGCTCGATCGCGACGCGGCGCACACCGTGCGCGAGGCGCTGCA
>NZ_JBHWZY010001352.1:0-1138 GCF_042727815.1 Nocardia sp. NPDC060220 | reverse complement strand
CCTCCTCGCCCGCCAGCAGCAGTGCGTACTCCTCGGCGACATTGCCCGAGAGCTGACGCCACGCGGCGTCGATATCGCTGGCCGCCTCGGCCACGCGCACCTTGGCGAACGGATCGTCCTTGGCGTTCTCGCCGGCGTAGGCGGCGCGCACGCGCTTGCCCTGGTGCTCGACGTGCGCCTCGTAGGCGCCGTAGCCCATGCCGACGATCGGCGCGGAGATGGTGGTGGGGTGGATGGTGCCCCACGGCATCTTGTAGACGGGGTCGGTGTTCTGCTCGAGGCCGGGCGCGCGGCCTTCGCTCATCGCGCGGAAGCTCAGGAACCGGTGCGACGGGACGAAGATGTCCTCGACGACGACGGTGTTGGAGCCGGTGCCGCGCAGACCGACGACGTTCCAGACGTCATCGATGCGGTAGTCCGAGCGCGGGATCAGGAAGCTGCCGAAGTCGACCGGCTTGCCGTTCTTGATCACTGGACCGCCCAGCACCGCCCAGGTGGCGTGATCGGAACCCGAGGACCAAGCCCACGAGCCGCGCACGATGTAACCACCGTCGACGGCCTGTCCCGCTCCCATCGGCGCGTACGAGGACGAGATGCGCACATCGGTGTCCTCGCCCCACACGTCCTGCTGGGCCTGCTGGTCGAACAGCGCGAGGTGCCAGTTGTGCACCCCGATGATGCCCGACACCCAGCCGGTGGAACCACACGCGCTGGCGATCTTGCGCACGGTGTCGTAGAAGACCACCGGGTCGGCCGCGTGGCCGCCCCACTGCTTGGGCTGGAGCAGCCGGAAGAAACCGGTCTCCTGCAGCGCCTTCATGGATTCTTCGGGAATGCGGCGCAGGTCTTCGGCCTCCTGCGCACGCTCACGCAGCGTCGGCAGCAGTGCCTCGACCCGTTCGGTCACTTCTTGCGTCATTTCGGAGCCCGCTCCTGCCCTTGTCGGATCGACAACCGGTTCTTTTCGTCTCTGAGATTAGAACAGGTTCTCGTTTCTGTCGAGAAGATCGCCCTACCTCGGATATAACAGGAGTCAACAAGGAAGTTCGCTGGACAACTGGCGTGAAGTGGCTCAGTTTTGTAACGTGTTCTAGTGAACGAGGAGGGTTCGGGATGGCGATCAACCCCAAGGTGAGGG
>NZ_JBHWZY010001351.1:0-1146 GCF_042727815.1 Nocardia sp. NPDC060220 | reverse complement strand
CGCATGATCGGGCCGGAGATGTTGTTGTCGAACACTTCCTGCTTGGCCATGAACCTGATGTAGCGACGGGGGGTGCGCACAGGCAGACCCGCGTAGGTGAAGTCCATATAACCGGTGTGGTTGACCGCCAGCACGGCGCCGCCGGTGGCGGGGATGTTTTCCGCCCCCTTGACAGTGAACTTCAGACCTTCGAGGAAGAACAGGGTTCGGGCCACGCCGATGATCGAGAAGTAGAGGGGTTCCACAAGTACGCAAGCGTAGTCGTAGATCTCCGCATCGGCAGGGGTGCCATCGGCGCGGGCCGTCACCGTAGAATCGCGGCGTTCGCCCGCGCAGCGAATCCGCTTCGCGCACACCGGTCTACACCCCGGCGAGTCCGCTCGCCCCGACAGTCACTCCCCCGCCGTCGTCACAGGCGGGTGCCACGACCTAGGAATCGAGGAACGTCGTAGTGGAACGCGCCCAGCTTGCCCTGACCCGCCCGCACCGCGCCTACGCGCTGGTCACGGGCCTGACCGTCGCCGCGGCTCTGGTCGCCGGGTGCGATTCGGTATCGGGGATCCCGGGCGATCCGGTCGAGACGACCACTACCGCGTCGACCACGGCCGCCGCGGCGCCGACGACCACGGCGACCCAGGCCATCGCACCCGGCGAACCGGCGCCGAACAGCCCGCTCCCCGCCGACGCACCCCAGGTCGGCGCGGTCGCGGGCCACGCCGACGCCGTCACCGCCGTGCGCCGCTGGGCCGCCGACCTACAGACCGGCACGGTGAAAGAACTCCAGGACAACTGCTGGACCATCCCGCCTGCCACCGTCGCCGAGATGTACGCCGATCCCCACGCGGTGCTGGCCGCCCTGGCCACGCCGGGCACCGCGACCGCCGATACCGTGACCTGGCGTAACCGAACCGTCACCGTCACCGTCGACCGCGAATCCGTGGCATCCGGATATGCCTGCGGACGGGTGTCCGCGGCGGGCGTCGAGCCCGGTTACGACGACGCCGACGCGCGCCACACCGTGCGCCGCTACCTCGCCCGCGCCACCGGCAAACCACTCAACGCGGCAGATATCGAAGCAGACCATCCGCTGACCTGCAAGGCCTCGCCCGCGAGCTGGGATCCCGAGGGCACCGGCAACCCCGTAGC
>NZ_JBHWZY010001350.1:0-1152 GCF_042727815.1 Nocardia sp. NPDC060220 | reverse complement strand
ATTCCCTCCCTCGATTTACGACGCCATGATCGAAATGTCACCGATGTCTCCACAACACTTGCGCGACCGTCCAGGCGATATTCGAACCCTGCGGGCGTGACAGTCGAAACCTACGGTCGAACCGCAGGGTTTCCGACGCGATCTTGTGACCTCTGAATATCGCGTGCAATGGTGATTCCAGCCCGGCCGGAGAAACACGGTGGCCGCGGTTTTCCCGGAGTCCGCTCCGGTACGTGTACGGAACGAGAGGTGTCACAGCGATGTCAGAAGTCCTGGACCTGGTCGAACAGGTCGAGCAGCTCACCGAACGACTCGAGACGCTCGAGGCCGTCCGCGCGCTGAACACCTTGCGTCACGACCTACCCCGCTACATCAACGAGGGCAGATGGGACCAGGTCGGCGAACTGTTCAGTGCCGACGCCTATCTCGACTACCGCCATCTGGGCCAAGCCGACGGTCGAGCCGCCATCCAGGCGTACTTCGCCGGGCTGCCGCAGCTCATCGAGGACAACAGCCCGGCGGGTCAGGTGCTGGTCAAGCAGTTCCTGCACGGGCACGACGTGGAGATCCTCGGCGATCGCGCCACCGGAGTGTCGTTCTTCGAGGAGAAGGTCGTCTTCGACACCGAAAGCTCGTTCGTGGCAGGCAAGTTCACCGACGAGTACGTCCGTGAGGGCGGCCGGTGGCGGTTCACCCGGATCGCCCTCGACCTGTACTGGGTCATCCCGTACTCGCGCGGCTGGCAGCAGTAGCCGACGTTCGACAACAGAGAGGCTCGTCATGCTCCAGAAGAACACGACCAAGCGCATCGGGTACTGGCTGCTGCACCTGCACCAGCAGTTCGACGTCGCCACCGGCGCGCTGCTGCACGAGCAGAAGCTCACCCGCCGGGACTGGCAGATCCTGCACGCCCTGCAGATCGGTCTGAGCAGCGTCGCCGAACTCGACGCGGCGTTCGATCCGTTCCTGGTCTCCGACGGCGCCCAGACCTACCAACCGATCGTCGACGACTTCGTCGGCCGCGGCTGGGTCGAGATCTCCGGCGCGACGCTGCGACTCACCGCCGCGGGCGAGACGGCGCACGAGCGCGCCGAAGCGCTGGTGAACGCCCATGCCGACGAATCGCTGCGTGGCATCACCGAGGAGGAATTC
>NZ_JBHWZY010001349.1:0-1154 GCF_042727815.1 Nocardia sp. NPDC060220 | reverse complement strand
GGACCCGGTACTTCGCCTGCGCCGCCAGCTCGCCGATGTCGACTCCAGCCTGCTGGGTCGACGCCTGCTCACGATGGCGATCCGCACGATGGGCCCGATCCTGTGGCCCGCCCTGACCGACGCCGACCGGATGAGGTTGCGGACCGATCACTACCGCACGATCAGCAGCCTCAGCTCGCCGATGGTCCCGCACAACGCGGAAATCCTGCTGCGCCTGCTGGATTCGGGTCAGGTGCGGTTGCGCACCGGACTCACCGCGATCGCGGCGGGCGACACCGGGTTCACCCTGACCGGCGAATCCACCGGGACGGCCGACATCGTGATCAACGCCGTCAACCCACCCGCCTACGTCACCCCGCAGGACACCGAGACGCTGATGACACACCTGCTCGACAGCGGCACAGCGCAAGTCGCGCCCACCGGTGGTCTCCGCGCCGAACCACGCACCCGTGCGCTGCGTGCCGGCACCTGGCACATCCTCGGCAACCTGGCGGCGGATTCGATGTTCGTCGCCACCAACCCACCCGGCCTCGCTGCGGAAGCGGCACAGCTGGCCGAGCACCTGACGAAGGAATCCGGTCTACCGGAATTCCGGCACGAGACACTGCCCGTGCGCAGCTGACCCCTGCCCGGCGGGGCGGTTTCGGGCTCGGGCGCCCGCCTCACCCGGCCACGAGGCGGGCATCGAACGACAACGAGCTCGTCAGTCGCCGATTCCCCTCGGACGCACCACCATCACCGAGCCCGCGCGTTTGCCGCTCTCCTCCAGAAGTGCGATGGCCCGGCCCCGTGGGTCGATCGCGGCGTAGACGCCCTTGATGCCGACGGGCTCGAGCCAGCGGCCGGTCCGCAGGTCGGTGGCCTGCGATTCGTCGATGTCACGGAGCGGGAAGGCGGTGCGGACGGCGGCGTCGATATCGAGGCTGAGCAGGGGCTGCTCGGCTTCGACCGCGGTCGCGAGTTGTTCGAGGGTACGGGCGTGTTCGAGCGTGAAGGGACCGACCCTGGTGCGGCGCAAGGCGCTCAGGTGTCCGCCCACACCGAGGGCCACGCCGAGGTCGCGGGCCAGGGCGCGAATGTAGGTACCGGAGGTGCATTCGACCGCGACGTCGAGATCCACGAATTCACCGTCGGCGACATCGCGACGGGCCAGG
>NZ_JBHWZY010001348.1:0-1155 GCF_042727815.1 Nocardia sp. NPDC060220 | reverse complement strand
TCCACCGGCACGACCTCGGCGTTTCCAATTGGCCACCTGATCGGACCGTTGCGGAACCACCGCCGTGATCCACTTGCCTCGCAACAACTCTCGATTCGCAGCCGAGGAATACGACCCACGCGGCCATCGGATTTCGGTAACAACAGCTCGAGCAGTTCCCACTGATTGTCCGTCGGAACCTGATGCCGAATCGAAGCCGAACCTACCAAACAGTCGCGGTACCGATCTTGCTAGTTGTCGTTGACGATCGACTCCAGGTTCGGTGTAACAGCGCGGGCAATTGCCTCGGCCGCACCGTGGACGCCCGCCACTAGTTCGGGCGAGGGGGGTCCATCGGCCATTCGGCCGTCAACGAAATCCGTGCCGCTGGCACCGATTCTGACCACCAAGTTGCTTGAGCGGAAGGTGACCGTCGTCCGGGCGTAACTCGTGCTGGCGTCATCGACCGCGTATCCCTCGTCGCCAACTCCGGCGACCGGCTTGGCTGCTGACACTTTGGGCTTGCCCGTGGCAGCATCGCGTGAGATCTGGAAGCTGTTCTTCGCCTCTGATACTCCCGAGTCATGCAGCTTAAAGGACACATTGACTGACCGCGTGGCGGGTGTTCCGGTCGGTCCATGTGAAATGTTGGCAGCGAGGAACTGGCCCTGGCATCCGTAATCACGGGTGCCAGGAGTGGGCGGAAGCTCGTCAAGATTCTGTTCGGATAGCCCAACATTTGTATATATCGAGCCAGCGAAGTCCGAGATCGCCGAGGCGGTGGACTTTGTTAGCGCAGCACAGGAATTCGGGGTTCGATCGAACCGGGCGACTTCCGATGAGCCGGTGGGGCCACACGCAGCAAGAGCAACCCCGCATGCCACCACCACCTGCAGCCGAATCGAATTTCTAATCACCGAAGGCCTTTCCAGTGGGCTTTCGAGGCTGCCATGCTCCAGTATCGAGTGCAGCTGGGGCTATAACGGACTGCACGGGGATGGCAGCGGCCTCATTCTTAATACCATTGATAACCGTGACGACCTGATCCCGAAAATCGATGACCACCTGCACCTTCGCGCTGGCCAGTTCGACAAATTTCGAAATCGTCTTTGTCGCCGTGGCAACAACACCGGAAGGATCGAACTTGAGGAGGTCGTCAGCATATGTCACAAGGCC
>NZ_JBHWZY010001347.1:0-1158 GCF_042727815.1 Nocardia sp. NPDC060220 | reverse complement strand
GATGTGTATAAGAGACAGCTGCGGGACGCTACCCGGTGACGCCATCTCCGGCGATGTCACCACGATCACCCGGATCTGCCTGGAATTCGCGGTCGGCATGCTCGACGGGCGTGATGTCCCGAGCCAGCTACAGCGCCTGCAGGACGCGGCCAGCGCGTGGGCCCGGGAGGGCGTACCGATCGACACGATCCACCACTCGATCGCCGAGGGCTTCAAAATCGGCCTCGACCTGGTGGTATCGAGCGCGTCGGGCAAGGATTTCGACAGCCTGGTCGGCGGCGTCAAGGTCGTGATGGAACTACTCGACACCATCACCGCCCAGATCTCGCTGGCCTACGTGCGCGAGCTGCGCGGCGTGGTCAGCGAGCACCACACCGCCGTGCACACCCTCACCTCCGCCCTGCTCGGCGGGCACAGCACCTCGACGATGGCCCGCGAATGCGGCATCACCATCGCCGAGACCTACGCGGTCTTCGCCCTGGCTATCCCCCAGCACCGCGAGGAAGCCAACCCGGCACTGGACTCGAAGGTCGTCGCCCGCCGCAAGTTGCGCCGGGTACAAGCCGAACTGGCCAAGCGCTGCGGCGACTCGGCGCTGTCGCTGCTCAGCGTCGACGGCGGGACGGTGCTGATCCCCGCCAACGCCTTCGACCGCGAGGGTTTGACCGCGCTCGTCGCCCAGCTCTCCCAGGCGGCCCAGGTCGGCATCACCGCCGCGATGGTCGAAACGAGCACCACCGGGGTTCCCGATGCCGCCGATCAGGCCCACGAACTGCTGGACATGGTGCAGCGGCTCGAGGTGACCTCGGGTCTGTACCGCTTCGACGAGCTCGCCCTGGAGTACCAGCTGACCCGCCCCGGGCCCGGCCGCGAATTCCTCGGCTCGCTGCTGGATCCGCTGGATCAGTACCCCGAGCTGCTCGAGACCCTGCAGCGTCACATCGCCAACAACCTCAACCGGCAGCGCACCGCTCGCGTGCTGCACGTGCACACCAATACGGTCGACTACCGGCTCAAGCGGATCGGCCAGCTCACCGGCTTCGATCCGACTCAGCCTTCGGGGCTGTGGTACCTGCGTTCCGCACTCGTCGCGCGCAGTTACCGCTCCGTTCCGGCCTGATCCCCGACACGACGAAGGCGCTGCCCACCATGGTGGGC
>NZ_JBHWZY010001346.1:0-1158 GCF_042727815.1 Nocardia sp. NPDC060220 | reverse complement strand
CCCGCTGAACTCTTGGAGTGCTGGCGCGCTCGAGCGGGGCCCTTCGGGCCCCTGATCTTCCCTCCCTCCGGGTACTCCTTCGTCGCACCCTCCGCTCAGTCCAGATCAGGGCGGGCCCCTTGGTCGTTGGTTACGCCCAGAGCAGAAGAGCCGGGTGTTTCGGTCCGGGGATCCCTACGCTCGGAGTATGGGCGAGCACAGCGGGTTGCGGGTGATTCCAGGCGGACGCGGCGAACAGCAGTCGCGGCCGGAACCACTCTGGCGTGAGGCGCTGGGTGAACGGCTGCGCGCGCTGCGCCTGGAACAGCGCTCCACCCTCGTCGATACCGCGGGCCGGGCGGGTATCTCGCCGCAATATCTCTCCGAGGTCGAGCGCGGGCGCAAGGAGCCATCGAGCGAGATGATCGCCGCCCTGGCCGGCGCCCTCGGTACTTCGCTGGGCGATCTCGTCGCGCAGGTAGCCGAATCCATGCGCAGGCACGCCCTCGTGCCGACACGCGCGGTCGTGCTGGGCGGGCAACGCCAGATCGCTCCCTCGAGCTCCGCACCTCTCGCGCCGGCCCCGAACGCTGTCCTGCTCGCCGCCTGATCAGGACATCACCAGGCCGTGGTGGTCAGCCGTCCACTGCCGCGATCGTGCGGCCGGCGGCGATCTGGCTGCGGAGTAGGTCGACGATCGCGCTGACGGGGAGTTCGGGGTCGATCGCGCGCTGTACGCCGAGGCCGATTCCGAGCGAGAGTAGTTGCAGCGCCGCATCTTCGGCGGAAAGTGGGAGTTCTAGGCCGAGTTGATCGGCCTGCGTCTGGATCACCGAGGCGAGCATTGCCGTCAGGGTGCGTCGGCGCTCGGCGAGTTCGGTGCGGATCTCGGGCATGTGCCGGGTGCTCGTCGCGAACTCGACTTCCAGTGCGGTCCAGCCGACATCGCCGATGTTCTCGTCGGCCCATCGCGCGAATCCTTCGATCCGCTCCGTCAAGGTGTCGTGCGCCAGCATCGCGTCCACGAGCGACTGGGCGCGCTCAACGTGGACGACGTCGAGCACGGCCAGGCCCAATTCGTGCTTGGTCGCGAAGTTGGAGTACACCGCGCCCTTGGAGAACCCGGCCTCGGTGGCCACCTTCTCCAGGGGGGTCACGTTGTAGCCGTCGGCCATGAAC
>NZ_JBHWZY010001345.1:0-1159 GCF_042727815.1 Nocardia sp. NPDC060220 | reverse complement strand
GCGCTCGCACTGTGTTTTCCGGGCCGTCCGCGACTACGCGGGCGGCCCGGTGTCGTTTCCGGCGGCGCAGATGCGGACGGGCGGTGGCGCCGTCGCGAACTCGTCGCGGGCGGGTCAGCCGGTGTGTGCCGCGGTCAGTGCGGTGACCAGGCGGGTGATCGGGCTCTCGGCGTTGTACTCGGCGGCCAGCGCGAGCAGCCGGTCGGGGTCAGCGGGGGTGGTGGGCAGGACGTCCGGACGCGACAGGATCACGTCGGCGTCGCGGACCACCCGCACGACCGGAGCGGCGACCTTCAGATAGTCCTGTGCGGCAACGAGTTTCGCGCGCACACCCTTGGCGATATCGGAATCGGGATCAGCGACGGCGTCCATGAGCGCGTCGAGCGAGCCGAACCTCGTGATCAGCTGGGCGGCGGACTTGTCGCCGATGCCCGCCACGCCGGGCAGGCCGTCGGAGGCGTCGCCGCGCAGGGTCGCCATGTCGGCGTAGGCCGGTCCCGCGTTCTGTTCGGGCACACCGTATTTCGCCGAGAGTTCCGCGGGGCCGAACAGTTCCGCCTTGGCCAGACCGCGACCGACGTAGAGCACGCGGACCGGTGGGGCGGGCTCGTCGCGCACCAGCTGCAGCAGGTCGCGGTCGCCGCTGACGACGACAACCGGGTCGGTGCGCTCCCGGCTGGCGAGGGTGCCGAGCACATCGTCGGCCTCGAGGCCTTCCGCGCCGCCGGTGGCGATGCCCGCCGCCTCGAGTACTTCGAGGATCATCTCGACCTGCGGGGTGAGCGTGTCGGGCACTTCCTCCGCGCCGGGCGCCGCGCTGGTGCTGGTGTCGAGTCGGTGCGCCTTGTAGGAGGGCACCAGGGCCACCCGGAACGGGGGCCGCCAATCGAGGTCGAGCCCGACCACGAGCCTGCTCGGACGATGCTTGGTGACCAGCGAGGCCACCATGTCGGTGAAGCCGCGCAGCGCGTTCACCGAGCGGCCGTCCGCGCCCCTGAGCTTGTCGGGGATGGCGTAATAGGCGCGGAACCAGAGGCTGGCGCCGTCGAGGATCAACAGGGGTCCACGGGTGCTCTCGTCAGCGGTCACCCGGTGATTGTGCCCCGAACCACCGACACCGTGGCCGTGGCCGTGCCGATGGGCTTCGGTGGCTGCCCTC
>NZ_JBHWZY010001344.1:0-1162 GCF_042727815.1 Nocardia sp. NPDC060220 | reverse complement strand
GCTCCGACCCCGGGGTCGTCTTCCGATCCGACTGCCCGAGCCGCCCGATCCTCGATCAGATCGCCGACAAGTGGTCGATGATGGTAATGGCGATCCTTGACGAGCCCCGTCGGTTCAACGAGATCAAGCGCCGCCTCGACGGTGTGACCCAGCGGGTCCTGACTCAGACGCTGCGGCGGCTGGAACGCAACGGGATGATCGTTCGCCGCGTGCTGGCGACGTCCCCGGTCGGGGTCGAGTACTCGCGCACCCCGCTCGGCGAATCCCTCCGGGAACCGTTCGACCGGCTGTACGCCTGGACGGTGGCCAATGCCGACGAAATCCAAGCGCGCCAAATCGATTACGACCGAGGGGAACCCGCGCAGAACCTGTGATAAGAACCCATCCGAAATTCGAAAGACCTGGTGCGCGCTACGTTTTGGTCACCGCGCGGCAGTGCCGATGTGGTCGAACATCACCGGACGGCAAAGTTGCGACTGACAGGCTCAGCCGAAGGGTATGCAGCGGCTGCTGAACACATACCTGGTCCGGCGACCGTGGGCCTGGTCTCAGGCCCACGAGCACGGTAACGGGGTCGGCGGATTCGATCTCGATGTCGGTGTCGGGCATGGCCGCCAGGCCGACGGCATCGACTGCTCACATCGCGTAGACGGCAGGCCCGCTGAGGATCGGGACCCGGTGTCGGGTCGGCGTGCCCAAGAACGGATAGGCCGGCGCAACCTCGCTATCGCCGTCGAGGCGAACAACATCGGACTCGTGCAACCGTCGCATCGCCGCGGCGAGTGAATTATCGTGCCCGGCAAGAACTTCGGCTAGTTCTGGCACCGTGGGTGGGCGTCCTCGTTCGGCGAATCCTCGCGGGGTAGAGCTGACACGCCGGACTGGGCACTGATCCGGCCGTCGCGAAGGGGTCGCGGCCGTCGATCAGCAGGGTCGGTGAGCCGGTCATCCCGGCCGATACGGCGTGTTCGGCGTCGCGCACGATATGGTGCACGATCCCGACTTCGACCGGCCACTGCTCGGCGATGCGGTTCTCGAGCACCGGCACATTCGGGCAGTCGGGGACCTGGACGGTGTCGATGATCTGTGTGATCTGCTGGCGTGCGTTCTCTCCGTCCACGACCCGGCGCGTCTGGATGCGGTCGCTACCCAGCTCAACGGG
>NZ_JBHWZY010001343.1:0-1169 GCF_042727815.1 Nocardia sp. NPDC060220 | reverse complement strand
GTGCCGGCGCAACCACAGCGCGCTCACCCAGAGTTGCGCCACGAAAACGAGTAGTGCCAGTCCCATCGTCGCCATCGGCGACAAGCTGCCGGCCGCACCGAATCCGACGCCGGTGAAGATCACCAGGCCGATCGCGGACTGCCCCAGGTAGTTGGTCAACGCGATCCGTCCCGCGGGCGCGAGCGCCGAGCGGATCCACGCGGTGCGCGGACTGTGCATCAAGCGCAGCAACGTCGCGACGTAGGCGGCAGCGAGCAACGGTGCGGTGGCGACGCTGACGGCGACCGCGAGCGTGTGCCCGGTACCCCCGACGAGCGTGTACACCGTGCTGCCCGCCAGTCCCACCGGAAAGCCGACCCACTGGATTCGCCGCAGGATCGGTTCGTCGCCGCGGACCCGCGCGAACAGTTGCCGGCGACCCGCGACCATGCCGAGCAGGAACATCGCCAGCGCGGTGGGGCCCTGCAGACTGACCGCCTGCAGGATCAGCAACACCAATCCGTCGAGGTGCTGGCCGATGATGTCGCCCCAGCCGCCCAGCATCGCCGAGGTGGCCTGTTCGGCGTTCGCCCGCGCCACCTCGGGCGCGGGCAAGAAGCTCGCGGTATCGAGGAAGAGCCCGCTCAGCAGCAGACTCGCCAGCACGACGCCGTACAACGCGGCGGCCACCCGCAGCGCCGTCCGATCCCGGCATCGCCGCATCCAGAACAGCACCAGGCAGGCCAGCGCGTAAGTGGTCAGCACGTCGCCGCCGTACAGGAAGACGATGTGCAGCACGCCGAGCACGAACAGCCCCGCGATCCGGCGCAGCATGCGCGGTTCGAAGGCCACTGCGGCGGCGGCCGCCGATTCCATCTGCAACGTGAAGCTGTAGCCGAACAGGAACGAGAACAGCACATAGAACTTCATGTCGACGAACACCGACGACAGGCCGCGCACAGCGTCGTCGAGGGGCGAGGTGAAGGCGGGATCGATGACCAGATTGCCGGGATACCCCGAGGCCATGAAGGTGATGTTGACGACGAAGATGCCGAAGAGCGCGAAGCCGCGCAGCGCGTCGACGTCGCGCACTCGCGGTCTGGGGGCGACCAGTTGATCGGTCATGCGGGTTGCCAACCTCTCGGATAGCGGCAGCACTAATTATCCCTGGGATACTATCTCAAGGATAG
>NZ_JBHWZY010001342.1:0-1176 GCF_042727815.1 Nocardia sp. NPDC060220 | reverse complement strand
GGGGTTCGCTTCTCCGCGAACGCGCGCGGCCCCTCCTGCGCGTCGGCACTGTCGTAGCACTCGACGGCGGCCCCCCTGGCGGCCCCCAGCGCGTCGGAACGGCCCATCTCGGTGGCGAGCATCACCGTATCCCGCGCCGCCCGCACCGACAGCGGTGCGCCGCGCAGGATCTCGGCAGCCAGTTCCAGCGCCGCCGTCAGGACCGCGCCCGGCTCGGCGAGGCGATTGACCAACCCCACCTCGTAGGCCCGGCGCGCGGTGATCGGCGCGCCGGTGAGCAGCAGCTCCATCATGATCCGTTGCGGGATCATATGAATCAGCGGCGCCGCCCACGGCGAGCTGCGCCCCACCTTCACCTCGGTGATCGCGAACGTCGCCGCCGTGCTCGCCACACACAGGTCGCAAGCCTGCGCGATCATCCACCCGCCGGCGAACGCGGCGCCGTTGACCGCGGCGATCGTGGGCTTGGACAGCTCGATGGTGTCGTAGGGCAGCGGGAACATCTCCGGCGGGGGCACCCGCATCCCGGTGTCCACCATCTCCTTGAGATCGCCGCCCGCACAGAACGCCTTGTCACCCGCACCCGTGAGCACGGCCACGCGCAGCGCGGGATCGTGCTCGAACCGATCCCACGCGGCGTACAGACCCGCGCGCACATCGGCAGCCAGACAGTTGCGGGTTTCCGGCCGGTTCAGGGTGATCACGGCGATGCCGTCGGCCCTGGCGTCGAAGAGCACGGCGTCGTTCATCAGAAACCTCGCTGCTGGATCAGGTGGGCGGCTCGGTCGAGCTCGGCCCGGAAGTCGGGATGGGCGATGGCGATCAGTCGGCGCGTGCGCTCGGCGACCGATGCGCCCGCGAGTTCGGCGGCGCCGAACTCGGTGACGATCACATCCACATCGCTGCGCGCGGTCGTCACCGGCCCGGACAGACTTGCGGTGATCCGGCTGAGGGTGCCGCCTTTCGCCGTGGCGGGTAGCGCGATCACCGCGTGCCCGCCCGGTGAGCGCAGGCCGCCACGAACGAAGTCGACTTGACCGCCGGTCCCGCCCAGATAGGCCGAACCGCTCTGTTCGGCGTTCACCTGGCCGGTCAGATCGACCTCGAGCGCGGAATTGAGCGACACCAGATTGTCCAGGGTCGACAGCACGCCCGCGTCGTGAGTGTAGGAGGTGG
>NZ_JBHWZY010001341.1:0-1177 GCF_042727815.1 Nocardia sp. NPDC060220 | reverse complement strand
TCCTCGACCCGAGCCTGGACGAGCGCATCGTCGGGCAGTCCCTGGATACCCTGCTCACGGTCGTCAAGACCGAGGGCGGCAACGTCGACAAGGTCGACATCTGGGGCCGCCGCCGGCTCGCCTACGAAATCGCCAAGCAGGCCGAAGGCATTTACGCGATCGTCAACCTGACCGCGACCCCGGCCACCGTGAGCGAACTCGACCGCCAGCTGGGCCTGAACGAGACGGTGCTGCGCACCAAGGTTCTGCGCAACGACAAGTAGTCCGCACCCTCGAATTTGTCAGAGCCTGGCTTTAGGCTCGAGCGCAAATCCCCGAGATGCGGACTGCACCCCGAGCAGGAGGAACCCCCATGGCAGGCGACACGGTCATTACCGTCATCGGAAACTTGACGGCAGACCCGGAGCTTCGTTTCACGCCCGCAGGTGCGGCGGTGGCAAATTTCACCGTCGCGTCGACTCCCCGTGTGTTCGATCGCAATTCGAACGAATGGAAAGACGGCGAGGCTCTGTTCCTGCGCTGCAACATCTGGCGTGAAGCAGCGGAGAACGTCGCCGAAAGTCTGACCCGAGGCGCTCGCGTCATCGTGAGTGGTCGGCTCAAGCAGCGCTCCTACGAAACCCGCGAGGGTGAGAAGCGCACTGTGGTCGAGCTCGAGGTCGACGAAGTCGGTCCCTCGCTGCGTTACGCGACGGCGAAGGTCTCCAAGGCCGGTCGCGGTGGCGGAGGCGGCGGTGGCGGCTTCAGTGGTGGTGGTTCCGGTAATGCCGGTGGTGGATCTAGCGCAGGCGGCTACAACGCCAACAACGGCGGCGGACGTCCGGCCGGCGGCAGCAATGCCGGTGGCGAGGACGATCCGTGGGGTAGCGCGCCCGCGGCCGGCTCCTTCGGGGGCGGCGGCCGCATGGATGACGAACCGCCGTTCTGATCGAACGGCACTCATAGTACGGAGAGAAACCCATGCCTAAAGCGCCCGCGCGCGAAAAGGTACTGAAGAAGAAGGCCTGCGCTTTCTGCAAGGAAGCAAAGTCCGGAATCGTCAATATCGATTACAAGGACACCACGCTGCTGCGTAAGTACGTCAGCGATCGCGGCAAGATCCGCGCTCGCCGCGTCACCGGCAACTGCGTGCAGCACCAGCGTGACATCGCTGTCGCCGTCAAGAACTCGCGTGAGG
>NZ_JBHWZY010001340.1:0-1178 GCF_042727815.1 Nocardia sp. NPDC060220 | reverse complement strand
ATCCTTGTCGTGGGGCGGATTTCGTTGATCGGCGATCTCAGCGGCGCGCGATCACGCATTCCTCGATGAACGACATCACCCGGAGGTGATAGGCGGTCGCCGAATGTCCCATGCTCAGGTTGTGGCCCGCGTCGGCCTGCTCGTGGAGCAGCACGCGCGGCGCGGCCGTGAACAGCGCGGTGATCTCGCCCAACGCGAGTGGGTCGGTGCGCCAAACCTTTTCGTACGCGCCCACGGTGAACTGGACGGGAACGCGGACCTGCGCGGCGGTGTGCTCGAAATCGTGCGCCACCCACTGCGGCATCATGGTGGCCTCGTACGCCGGGCCCGGCGACGCGATCGCCGCGCCGCCGAAGACCTCGGTGGGATACAGGCGGCTCGGCTGCCAGAGCAGCTCGCGCAGACGTTCGCCGCGCCCCGGCCCGCCCGCTGTCAGGTTGCTGATGGCTTCGGGGTGGTGTTTTCTGCCGGTGCCGGCGAGTTCGATGCCGAGCAACTGCGCGCCACGCTCGTCGGCGGCCATCCGGACGGCCAGCTCGCACCCGGCCGAATGCGCGAGGATGAACATCCCCGCACCGCGCCCGCGCGTCCCGAGCACGCGCTCGACCAGGGCGTAGGCGAGGTCGACGCGGCGGGCGGCCGGTGCGATGTCGGCCGCGTGCGGCGCCGAACTGCCGTAGCCGGGGCGGTCGATCGCGACCACCGTGAACCCGAGCGCGGGCGCGGTGCGCAACAGCGACAGCCGGGGGTGGCCGGGGCAGTCGAAGTAGGCGGAGGTCGTCACGCCGCCGTGGACGGCGATGATGACGGCGCGCGGGTCGGCCGCCTCGGCGACCGTGGCCGACATCGGGATTCCGTCGATATCGACGACGTAGGAGCTGATCGGTACCTCGTGCGGTAGCCGCACCAGATCGGAACCGGCACTGGTCATGGTGTGGAGTCGCCTTCGGAGTCGGTGGGGGTGAGGGTGAGATGGCCCGCCTCCGCGGAGACGAGCACGGCACAGGCAGCGATCGTGAGATCCGGCAGCACCGCCGTGCCGTAGTGGTAGGCGTACGCGCGCAGGCGCCCGATGACGGTGATGCCGCCGCTGGGCAGCGGGAGAGTTGTCCCAGTCATGAGACTCCCCATTCAATTGTCGGAAAGATCCAGGGAGCGGATCGCAATGTCACCGATTC
>NZ_JBHWZY010001339.1:0-1179 GCF_042727815.1 Nocardia sp. NPDC060220 | reverse complement strand
CCGAGGAGCCACGAGGGCCGGTGTCCGGCCACCATGCGTGCGGCTGTGGCGCTCAGGTCGGCCAGTCGGTCGAGATCGTCGCCGGTGACGTCGATCGTTCCCGCCGTGGCGGCATTGATCGCCGCGGCGGTGTCGTCGGAGGTCGGGGTTGTCGAACCTTCCACAGCTGCGTCGAAGGCCGGGCTGTCGACACCGAGCAGCGAGGCGATACGGTCAGCCGGCAGCGGCGCCGGGGCGGGCGCCTCGGGGTCGGTGGCGAGAACGACGACACGGACTCGCTCGCCTGCCGCACGGAGCCGAACCGCGACTTCGTGGGCGACGAAACCCCCTGCGGACCAACCGAGTAGCTGGTACGGGCCGTGCGGGGCGATGCGGCGGATCTCGGCGAGACAGCGGGTGGCGTAGTCGCGGATCGTGCGCGGTTCGGCGCTCGCCTGCAGACCGTAGATCGGGACGCGAGGATCGAGGTGGGCGACCAGGCCCGCATAGTTCCAGGCCAGGACCGCTTCCCCGGCCAGGCAGAACAGCGGTGTGCCGTCGACATAGGCGCTGTGCGGGCGGATCGGCAGCACCATCGCCGTCGCCGCGGAATCGGCACGCTCGCCGACGGGCGGCTCCGTCGAACAGGAATCGGGCCGACCTGCCGTCCACCCGCAGGCGGACGGCAGGTCGGCCGGATCGTCAACGGTGCTCACAACACATGATACGTCGCACGAAACCCCCAGCAGCCCAATACTTTCGGGGGCTTCCGCCACAGACCGACCGCGCATCCGAACTCCTTCGCCGACCCGACCACAGATGGTGTGAGTTCCACTGTCGCGCGGGACGGCCCCGACCCCAACCCTCCCCGGGGCCCGGTCTCGCCCACCCAGGTGGCGGTGAATCCACCCTTGGTGTCAATAGGTGTTCGCGGGCAGGCTGCGTGCGCCGGACCACAGATCGTCGATCAAGCGCTCATAGCTGTCGGCGAGGTCGTCGAGGCGGACCCATTCGTCGTAGAAGACCGACTCGGGGGCGCCGGCCAGGCCGACGAACGCCTGGGAACAGTGCTTGGCCAGGCGATCGACCAGGCCGCCGAGGGTTTCGCAGTGTTCGTCCGCCGCGGCGTGCGGAACGGGGGCGGCGAGGATCACCCAGCGGTCGATCGCGCGCATCAGCTGGGCCCGGCGCCGGTCGATG
>NZ_JBHWZY010001338.1:0-1182 GCF_042727815.1 Nocardia sp. NPDC060220 | reverse complement strand
CCTCGAATCATCGAGGCGGCCTTCGGTTTTCTGTCTCTCAGGTCACGACCAGCGGCGGGTGATGCCGCGAGTACGCCTGCCGTTCCAGCAACCCTGGTGCCAGTGCCTGCGGTCCTCCTCGCCGCCCTCGACGGCCCAGGCCACGATGTGGGCGACACCGATCGCGATCTCGTGGTCGCAGCCGGGGCACCGATAGGGCTTCACCGCCCGAGCGCCGGGAACCGTTCGCACGATATAGGTTTCGTCGCCCGGGCCGTCCTCGGTGCGGCCGTACACGTCGCCGATCGGCTTAGGCGCCGCAGAACGTCCGCTGCGCGGTCTACGTCGCGGCATGACACTCCTCCTAGAACAAGCGGAAAACGTTGCTCTCCGTGCCGCGTAGCTCGTCGTAATCGAGCGTGAGGCACCGGATTCCACGGTACTCGGCCAGCGTCTTCGCCTGCGGCTTGATCTGCTGTGCCGCGAACACCCCGGCCACCGGGGCCAGCAGCGGGTCGAGGTTGAGCAGTTCGAGATACCGGGTGAGCTGCTCGACACCGTCGATGTCACCACGCCGCTTGATCTCCACCGCCACGGTGGCGCCGTCGGCATCGCGGCACAGCAGATCCACCGGGCCGATCGCGGTCATGTACTCGCGCCGCACCAGGGTGTACCCCTCCCCGAGCTTCGTCACGTGTTCGGCGAGCAGCTCCTGCAGATGCGCTTCGACGCCGTCCTTCACCAGGCCGGGGTCGACTCCGAGCTCGTGCGAGGAATCGTGCTCGATCTCCTCGATGGTGATCCGCAATTCCTCGCCGGCCTTGTTGGTCACGACCCACAGCGCCTCAGCCGTCACCGGCTCCGGAGTCTGTCCGTCCCGTAACGGCCGTACGCCGTCGGGCAAGGCGGCGGGCATCGCGTCCGGCACTTCCTGCTCCACCAGCCAGCACGGCGGACTCATCCAGTTCAGCGGCTTGTACGAGCCGCCGTCGGAGTGCACGAGCACCGACCCGTCGGCCTTGATCAGCAACAGCCGACGAGCCATCGGAAGGTGGGCGGTCAGTCGACCGACATAGTCGACCTGGCAACGAGCAATGACGAGGCGCACCCAAGCACTGTAGGCGACGACCCTGGGAACGCAAAAAGGCCCTCCAACCGAAGTTGGAGGGCCTTTCGCAAAGATGTTCCGGCAGTGTCCTACTC
>NZ_JBHWZY010001337.1:0-1183 GCF_042727815.1 Nocardia sp. NPDC060220 | reverse complement strand
GGTCGTCGATGATCAGGTCGGGTTCCTCCATGGCCGCGAAGTGGCCGCCGCGATCGAATTCGGTCCAGCGCACGATGGTGTGGTTGCGTTCGGCGATGCGACGGACCGGGACACCGAGGTCGTTCGGCAACACGGCCACCGCGACCGGCACCTCGGTCGCGGGCTCGGGCCGGCCCCACGTCGCGGCGCCCTCGTAGTAATAGCGCGCCGAGGAACCAGCGGTGCCGTTGAGCCAATAGATCATGACGTTGGTGAGCATCGTGTCACGGTCGACGGCGTCCTCGGGGACATCGGTGGAATCGGTCCAGTCCTTGAAGCGCTCGACGATCCAAGCCAGTTGCCCCACGGGGGAATCGGTGAGCGCGTAGGACAGTGTCTGCGGGCGGGTAGCCTGCAGCATCGCGTACGCGCCGAGTTCGTACTGGGCGCGCTGAGCCAGCTGGAGGGCCCGCTTCTCGGCCGGGTTGTCGAGATCGGCCGTCTCGGAAGTGACGGTGGCCGAGGCGATCATGGTCACGTGCAACGCCACGAGGTGGTCGGGATCGAGCACCGCCAGTTCGCGCGAGATGGCAGCACCGGTGTCTTCGCCGTGGGCGGCGTAGCGCTCGTAGCCGAGTCGGCGCATCAGCTCGGCCCAGGCTCGCGCGGCCCGGCTGGTCGACCAGCCGATCGCGGGACCGGACAACCCGAAGCCGGGAATCGTCGGCACTACCACGTCGAACGCGTCCTCGGCCCGGCCGCCGTGCGCGACCGGATCGGTCAGCGGCCCGATCACGTCGAGGAACTCTACGATCGAGCCGGGCCATCCATGGGTGAGGATCAACGGCATCGCACCGGGTTCGGCCGACCGGACATGGAGGAAATGCACAGCGTGACCGTCGATCTCGGTGCGGAACTGCGGGAACGCGTTGAGGCGCGCCTCCTGCGCTCGCCAGTCGTAGGTGGTGCGCCAGTACCGCACCAGTTCCTGGGTGTAGTCGAGCGGAATACCCTGCGCCCAGCCGACTCCGGTCACACCGTCGGGCCAGCGGGTGTCGTCCAGACGTCGATGGAGATCGTCGAGCTGGGACTGCGGGACGTCGATGCGGAAGGGAGTGATTGCTTCGCTCATGAAAACCACGCTACGAGACAGTTAGGACAGGTTCTGCCCTAGCAGTGGGGAAGAATGCGAACTGTGTTGGAA
>NZ_JBHWZY010001336.1:0-1185 GCF_042727815.1 Nocardia sp. NPDC060220 | reverse complement strand
ACACCAGACCCCGTGCTGTCGCGGGCAGGGTCTCCAAGCCGAGCATCGCCAGCGCGTGGCCCGTATCGATCTGCGCCAATCCCTGCACCACCGGTGACGCCGCCGCCCGGCCCCGGATCCGGCTTCCGACCTGGTCCAGCACAGCGGAACCGTCTCGCTGCTCGAGTGAGACCAGCCCCACCATGGTCTCGACGCGGTCGTGCCAGACCGACCGAATGCCCATGGCCGCCAACGCGGTCTCGGTGCCGAACTCCACGTGCGGACGATCACCGCGCACCGCGACCACCAGATACCCACCGTGGGCGGGCAAGTTCAGCTCGCGCGCCGCACGCGCGGCGAAAGTCGCGTCGCGCGCGCTGCCCGCCAGCAGGTCCTCGATCACGCCGTGCCGTCGCCGCTCGTCGCGACGAACCTGCTCCAGTTCGGTGCTGCGATAGGAGGTGACCAGCGACGACGACATGCCGTCGATGGCCGACCAGGTCGCCACTCCGATCTTGCGGACCTCACCGGGCGGGAGTTCGCCGGCCTTGTCGAGCAGCGCCTCCCACACGATCTGACCGCCGAGCCGGAACGTCCGCAACATGACCTCCAGGGGCACGCCCTGCGCGGCCCGATTACGGCCGATGGCGGCGGCGACATCGTCGCGATCCGGGCCCGTGACGTCACCGGCGACCAGGTCGAGCACCCTGGTCAGATACCGGCAGCACGCATGGTGCAGGTCCTCCCGGCTCACCGGCGAGTAGTCGGTCCACTCCGGAATATCGGTGAAGATCGCGGCGATCAACTGCCTGGTCAGCGCGGGAATCTCGGTTCGGCACGCGGCCACCAGCTCCCTCGTACCCACCGAGGGAAGGGTGTGCTTGGATCTCGCGGCCATATCGCTAGACGCTACGCCCGACCCCGACTACCGCTGATCAGCGTCGCCACCTGTTCGAAGCGGGAGCTCATCGGATCGTTTCGTCGGCGAGGCGTTCCAGGTAGCCGGCGAATTGGCGACGGTCGTGCCCGGTCCACGACGCGGTGAGCTGATCGAAGCATCGGCGTTGCCAGTCATGGGATGCGGCGGACAACTCGCGGCCGCTGCCGGTGAGTCGCACGACGACCCGGCGGCGGTCGTCCGCTGAGCCCTCGCGGGCGAGGTATCCGGCCGCGACGGCGTCACGCACCATGCGGCTGGCACCGGAG
>NZ_JBHWZY010001335.1:0-1190 GCF_042727815.1 Nocardia sp. NPDC060220 | reverse complement strand
TTGCGGTACAGCTCGCCGAAGACCATAGCGGTCTCGGTCGAGGCGTCCTCGGACAGGTCGTAGCGGGCGAGCTCGGTGCCGTTGGCCTTGTTGACCACGCGGATGTAGGCGTTGCGTACCTGACCGAACGACTGTGAGCGAGTCTCGGCATCGTAGATCGATACCGGGAAGAAGATGCTCTCGATGGTCGGCGGGGTGTTGGCGAGGTCGACGTCGATGACCTCGTCGTCGCCTTCGCCCTCGCCCGTGGTGTTGTCGCCCTTGTGCTCGATGGCGCCCTCGGGGGACTTCAGGTTGTTGAAGAAGACGAAGTGCTTGTCGGAGACGACCTTCTTGTCGGCGCCGGTCGCGATGGCGCTCGCGTCGAGGTCGAAGTCAGTGCCGGTGGTAGTGCGCACGTCCCAGCCGAGGCCGACCGAGACCGCGGTCAAGCCCGGAGCCTCTTTGCTCAGCGAAACGTTGCCGCCCTTGGACAGACTGACACCCATGCGGGAATCCCTTCGATTAGTCCGGTGTGTCGTTTCCCAGCATGTCCGAATCGCCGGGTACCGCTACGACAGTAATAGGTTTCGTGGATCTTGCGTAGGAACCGTCTGCAGCCCAGGTTAACGGGGTGAATCTCCTACCATCGACGGCAGTGAGTGGGCGAACCGCGGCCGTGGTTCGGAAAGGGGATGTGCCGGTGACACCTCGCAGACGCGGATGGTTCAGATCGGGGGCGGATCATGAGTGGATCAGCGGGGCGCGGGCCGCGGCGTCGGCCGCCTTCCTGGATATGGATCGCAGGCAGACGGCGGCGGAGGCGGGCGTGGTGGCCAGTGAGCAGGTCTTCCCCGACCGCCGGATCGGCGCGGTCTGGGAGCCGGTGCGGGCGCGGTGCTACGCCGCGGCGGGCGCGTATCTGAGTTTCACCGAGGAACTCGACGCCGCCGAGGCCGCGGGCACCCCGATCGCGGACGGTCCGGCCAGGGCGGACGCGTTGGTCCGGCAGCTGAACGAGGCCGCGCGCGGGGTCGACGATTTCTACAACGCGCACCGCGCCGGCCTCGCCGAAGCCGCGACTGTGCGAGCGTCGGTGCCGCAGTTGCTGACACACGTGCGGGCCGAGGGCGAACAGGTGCTGGCCGCCGCGGCGTCGTCCGGATTCGAGAATTACCCCTCGATCTCCGCGGGTGTAAGGAGGCTGAATG
>NZ_JBHWZY010001334.1:0-1195 GCF_042727815.1 Nocardia sp. NPDC060220 | reverse complement strand
GCCCTGGTCGGCGGCGAGGGCGACGTAGCGGTCGTCGAGGGCGGCTCGGCGCCGGAACGCGTCGATGGCCCGGCGTCTGCCGACGGTGAGCAACCACCCGGCCGGCTGACGTGGCACGCCTTCGCGCGGCCAGGTCACCAGTGCCTCCGCGAACGCCTCCTGGGCGAGATCCTCGGCCATCGCGAAGTCGCGGGTGTAGCGCGCGAGGGCGCCCACGATCCGGGCCGATTCGATCCGCCAGACGGCGGCCACGGCCTCGCGGCCGGTGTGGTCGCTCATCGTGATTCAGAGCTGGCCGCTGGCCTCACGCCACGCGCGCTCCCTCGCGACCCAGACATTGTCCTGCGGGAATTCATCGATGCTCGGGACTCGCCGGATCTCGGTCTTGGTGCCCGGCACGACGACCGGCATGCGCTTGGCCCACTCGATCGCCTCCTCTTTGGAGGCCACATTGAGAATGTAGAACCCGCCGAACAGTTCCTTCGTCTCCCCGTAGGGCCCGTCGGTGACCACCGGGGTCTCCGACGAGTAGTCGACGACCACGCCCTGCGCCGCGTCGTCGAGCCCCTCGGCGGCGACCAGCACTCCGGCGCTGATCAACTCGTCGTTGAACTTGCCCATGGTCTCGAGCATCTCGTTGAAGTCGATATCGGCCGCCGCGGCCCAGGCTTCGTCGGTGGCGCGCATGATCAGCATGAACTTCATGGTTTCGTCTCCTCGGATCGGTGTGGACCCGCCTGCCGGGCCCTGCGTTCATCCCTAGGTCGAACGGGCACCGCTGCGGATCGACACCCGGCCGAAAATTCTTTTCGCGAGTGTTCGGCAGCCTACGACGAGTGCCGGGCGCGCGCGACGACGACGGACACGAATCCCCGATTCGGGTATTCAAGATCGTCCGGCGTGATACAGATCGAAGAGGTTTGTCATGCTGACAGCCACCTAGCGAAGGAGTCACTCGTGAGCGCAGTTCTCGTCGAGCAACGCGAGCATGTGCTCGTCATCGTGCTGAATCGGCCCGAGGCCATGAACTCGGTCAACGCCGAAGTGAGCACGGGGGTCGGCGAGGCGCTCGAGCGAGCCGAGGCCGACCCGCAGATCCGCGCGGTGGTCCTCACCGGCGCGGGCGAGCGGGCGTTCTGTGCGGGCGCGGACCTGAAGGCGCTCAGCCGCGGTGAGTCGATTCTCGCCCCGGGAC
>NZ_JBHWZY010001333.1:0-1196 GCF_042727815.1 Nocardia sp. NPDC060220 | reverse complement strand
GATCAAGCCTCTGACTTCCTGGAACCTCATCCAGAACTTGAACGACGCTCTCAGCTATCTGATCTCGCCAGTCGCCGTAGAGGTACGACAGAAGCCACTTACCTTTCGAGTGGTATAGTCTTCCCCGGGGCTGCTTCCGAGAGAGAGCCAATACCACCGGCGATTCGGCCACTTTTCGATCGATCGGAATGTCGCTGAGAAGGCGATCATCTAGGCCAGATATAACGAGATGCAATCGAACGCCAGCCAAGTCGCGCTGATCAACCGCAGCACCTCTAAGTCGGTCGACCAGTTGCTCAGGATTAGAAGCAAACCGGCTTTGGTGACGCTTGAAGATATCGAGCAAACCCCAGCTGCTTCGAACCAGCCCAGTTTTCAAAACTGCATCCAAGGCGCGATTCGGAGAAAACTCCGAACCATACAGATGGGCTAACCAAACCAAGTCAATCAAGGATTCCGACCGCAAAATTTGAATAATTTCGTCCTGCATATTGTCGTCGTGCTTCACATCTCGCCGTGCAGCCACAATCCCGATCGCCTTCTGCATCCAGCTCGAATCTTGTGTCAGCAGCGACAGTATGAGCTCCTCACGACGTCGGGAGTGGTCGGGAAGATTCGCAATAACACTTCCCATTGCACGTCGGACCAGCCAACTAGCCTCACCCACTTTATCAAAGCAAGCGGCCTCAAGCACATCCAATTGAAGGGCGACCGGCATATCCTGCAACGCATACCAGAGCGCCTCTCGAGTCCGAAGATCAACGGCCGACGCTCTATCGAGAAACCGTTGTGAGACGTCATCTGGTATTTGATCGCCGGGCAGCTCGCTCACGAAAATTTCCTCTGCGTGTCCCGATGGGTGATTTATATGCACTCGCTTGCCGAAATCGGAATCTCCTTCGACAAGTGCGGAAATAGCTGAGAGGCTAAGTACTGCCCCACGTTCCGCAAGGTCGTCCAATGCTCTACAGAAGACAAGCGTAAAAGGGCTACCCAATCGCCCATGAGCTGATGGCAGGTACGGTCCGGATGAGGCAATTACGGCAATACGCCTCGGGAACAACCCATCTCGCGTGTCCGCTACAGTCAGGGCATTACCAGCGTTACAGCAATCGAGTATCAAAATGCTGCGAATCGAGCAGTCTACCAGAGGTGCGGCAAGGACGTCTACTCGGAGCCGACCACGTCCCAGGTTG
>NZ_JBHWZY010001332.1:0-1200 GCF_042727815.1 Nocardia sp. NPDC060220 | reverse complement strand
CAACGCGACCTCGGCCCACATCGACACGTGCGCGAGGGCCAGCAATCCACCTCCTGCGACGAAAGCGACAACCAGTACACCGACGAGCGTCACCTTGGCAGCAACCCGAACCATCGGCTCGTGCCGGGCGAAGGCGGAGGCCAGCGCGCCCAGTACCGCGAAGCCGACATATTGCCGCAGATCGAACAGGCCACAGCCGACGAAGACCAGCGCTGCGGCAACGCCGACGCGCAACGAGGCCGCCACGGTCGCGTCGGCAGGCCGAACCTCGAACGCACGCCGCCAGGTGGACGCGGAGATCGAGTGCGCCAACGCGCCGCGGGAGTGCCGCAGCCGGGTGGCGGTGGGCGGGTTGTGTAGGTCGGAAGTCGCGGCAGGCACGCTGCCATCCTAAATGTATTTTACTAGTAAAGTATATCTGAAATAGTGTGAAACCGATCGCTAGGATGAATACATGGGCGACACCTCCCCCGACTTCGTCGACGGCGTTCGAGCCGAATGGGCCGAGACCTATCCCGAGGTGGACACCTCCACGATCGAGGTGATCGGGCGGATCAACCGGATCAGTTCGCTGGCGCTGCACCAGCTCGACCGGGCACTCGCGCCGAGGGGCGTCAACCGCGGCGAATTCGACATCCTGTGCGCTCTGGCCCGCGCCGGCCGCCCACTGCGCGCCAGCGAGGTGACCGCGAGGACCATGACCAGCGGCGCTTCGACCACCAAGCACGCCGACCGGCTGACCAAGATCGGACTGGTCGAACGGCTGCCGTTCGAGCGCGACGGCCGGGTGGTGCTGCTGCAGCTGACCGCGGCCGGGCGCGATCTCGTCGACACCGAACTGCCCAGCCGCGTAGCACGCGACCATCGGCTGCTGGAGGGACTCGATGAGCAAGAGCGGCAGACGCTCGCGACCCTGCTCCGCCGGGTATCGCGCAACACCGACGCGGCCGCCTGGCCGGCCCCCGGATCCTGAGCCTTCCCGGCGGCCTTGGCCGTCACAGCTGCGCACCGCGTCGGAGGGTGATCACACCGGGACTGCTCGGACCTCAGCCGCTCAGCGCGGCACGCATGGCCTCGGCGGTGGTGGCGGGATCGTAGTCCTCGGCGACCCCGCCGACCAGGATGATGTCGCCCTCGATGTGCCGCGAGCGCAACGGCGCGATCTCCTGGTACGCCGGTGAGTCCCACCAGGCGCGCGCC
>NZ_JBHWZY010001331.1:0-1202 GCF_042727815.1 Nocardia sp. NPDC060220 | reverse complement strand
CCCAGCGGTGCAGGCGCTTCCTACGCTGCGGCGGGCGTGAGCATCGAAGCCGGTGACCGCGCCGTCGAATTGTTCGGACCATTGGCCAGGAAGGCCAGCCGACCCGAGGTGCAGGGCGGTATCGGCGGCTTCGCCGGGCTGTTCGCGCTCAAGGGCGGATACCGGGAGCCGCTGCTGGCCGCCTCCACCGACGGTGTCGGCACCAAGATCGCCGTCGCCCAGGCCCTCGACAAGCACGACACCGTCGGCCTCGACCTGGTCGCCATGGTCGTCGACGACCTGGTGGTGTGTGGCGCCGAGCCGCTGTTCCTGCAGGACTACATCGCCATCGGCAAGGTCATCCCGGAGAAGGTCGCCGAGCTGGTCTCCGGCATCGCCGAGGGCTGCATCAAGGCCGGTTGCGCACTGCTCGGCGGCGAGACCGCCGAGCACCCGGGCCTGATGGATCCCGATGACTACGACCTGTCCGCCACCGGCGTCGGCGTCGTCGAGGCCGACGCGGTCCTCGGCCCCGACCGGGTGCGTCCCGGCGACGTCGTGATCGCGATGGGCTCCTCGGGCCTGCACTCCAACGGCTACAGCCTGGCGCGCAAGGTGCTGCTCGACATCGATCGGATGTCGCTCACCGGGTACGTCGAGGAGTTCGGCCGCACCCTCGGTGAGGAACTGCTCGAGCCGACCCGCATCTACGCCAAGGACTGCCTCGCGCTGATCGCCGAAACCGACGTGCGCACCTTCTCGCACGTCACCGGTGGTGGCCTGGCCGCCAACCTGGCTCGGGTGCTGCCCGCAGGCCTGGTGGCCGAGCTGGATCGTGGCACCTGGAACCCTGCGCCGGTGTTCAAGATGATCGCTCAGCGCGGCCGCGTCGAGCGCATCGAGATGGAGAAGACGTTCAACATGGGCGTCGGCATGGTCGCGATCGTGGCGCCCGAGGACGCTGACCGTGCGCTGGCGGTGCTCACGGCCCGCCACATCGACTGCTGGACGCTGGGTCAGGTCAAGAAGGCCGCCGATGTCGAAGCGCCGCGTGCGGTGCTGCTGGGCGATCACCCCAGGTTCTGATCTGCGCTACGCACGAGAGCCGGGTCGCGATGGTCGCGACCCCGCTCGCCGTGGGGGCGGGGTTTTATCCAGTAGGATATACACAACAGAAGCGGCAGACGAATGTCGGAGTGTAGATCACGGGGGTGGGCGGCGGC
>NZ_JBHWZY010001330.1:0-1204 GCF_042727815.1 Nocardia sp. NPDC060220 | reverse complement strand
CATGTCTGTTGTGCTCCTCGAAGTCTGGTACGTAAAAAGGGCTGCCCTGAGCAGTATGGATGCTCCGGCCGCCGGTCGGCTCACGCCGTTGCTACAAATGATTATGCATGATGATGCAATCTCATTCATAACCGGGGGGTACAGCCTCGGACCTACGCCGGTGAAATAGCCGATCACCTGCGACGACACCAACGCAGCCCTTGGCGAGTACTCTCAGCTATGAGACGCTGGTCACAGCAGATAGCCATCAGGTCGGGACCGAAGGAGAGCCATCATGCAGTCGCTACGTGATTTCGCCGAGGCCAACTACGACCTGATCGGAACGGTTGTCATCGGACTCGGGAACCTCAGCCTGACGGTGGCCAAGGCTGTCATCGACCTCGGCACTCCCCTGCTCCAGGGATTCTTCGCCTGACTCACCGACCTCGAATCCAGGGAGCACATCATGGATGAAGTCCTGCAGTTCCTCTCCGACAATTACGAGGCAGGCGCCGCCCTCGGCCTCTATGTCGGCCGTGCCGTCTTCGAGATCACCGCCCCACTGACCCTGCTGATCCTGAACTTCCTCAACTCCTGACTCCTCACCTGTGGCACTCTGGGAGAGCACTATTCGGCTCGCCACACGTGAGGACGAACAAGATGCTCCACTACATCGCGCAGGAATTCTCGACCCTCGGCAACGGTGTTCTCGATGTCGGTAGAGCAGTCGTCGAGCTGGTCCAGAACATCATCGACATCGCCACGCCGAATAATCGCGGTGGCGGCGCGGGCGGCGGGCAGTACCCGTTCAACTGAAGACCACATCCCAGCTTTCGGCGTGAGTTACCGCTGAGGGCATAGTCACGCGGCTAGTGTGCGAATCATGACCGACGATGTGCGGCTCGATGTCGGCTCCGCGGGTCTCACGATCGCCCCCGGCGACGGCGGCGCGATCCACAGCCTGACCGTCGACGGCACCGAACTGCTCCGGCAGGATCCGGGCACCGGCTGTTTCGTCATGGCGCCGTGGGCAGGTCGGCTCGGCGACGGCGAACTGACCGTCGGCGACCACACGTATCAGATGCCGATCAACAACCCGCCGCACAGCATTCACGGCACCGCCCGCGACGGAGTGTGGGAGGTGGTCGCGGCCTCGCCGACCGAGGCGACGATCAGCCATCGCCTCGGTGATCCGTGGCCGTTCGCGGGCACGGTCACCCAGACG
>NZ_JBHWZY010001329.1:0-1205 GCF_042727815.1 Nocardia sp. NPDC060220 | reverse complement strand
GATGTGAGCCGCACCCACTTCGCCATGCCGACCCTGGGGCACCGCGGCTACCACGCAGACGAGGTCGACGCCTTCCTGGAACGGGTGTCGGCCACCCTCGACGGGCAGGGCGCGCTCACCGCCGACGACATCCGTCACGTGCACTTCGGCGCACCGCGCTTCGGCGGTCGCGGATATCAGGCCGATCAGGTCGACGACTTCCTCGACCGGGTGCGGACCGAGCTCGAACATCGCCAGAAGGGCGGCGCCCCCGTTCCGGCGGCGCGCGCGGGCGACGATGTCGCCGAGATGCTCACCCCCGACGATGTGCACCGCATGCGGTTCACCCAGTCCGCCGTCGGCAGGCGCGGCTACCACGAGGAAGAGGTCGACGCCTTCCTCGACCTGGTCGCGGCGACCCTGGCCCACAACGGCCCCGGCAGCCTCACCACCGCCGATGTGCGGGGCGTCCGCTTCACCGACACCCGCCTCGGCACCCGCGGCTACGCCCGCGAAGAAGTCGACGCCTTCATCGACCTGGTGATCACCGCACTGGAACACCCCGAGCGCCGTCAGTAATCTTTGCGGCTGGCGCCGCTGGTTTTCGGCCTGGGAACCTTGATCTTCCCTCCCTACGGGTACTCCTTCGTCGCACCCTTCGGTCAGTCCAGATCAAGGCGGCCGAAAACCCCCATCGGCGGCTGCGCCGGTTCCTACCCTTGGATGCTGTGGAGTTCGGCTTCGCGCAGGTCGTCGGGAAAGACGTAGCGGCGGAAGGCCCAGAAGCGGAACGCCATGGCCAGCAGGACGCCGAGGATCTGTCCCGAGATGAAGTTGGCGACCATCTGTACCGTCGGATCCACGTGCGGCACACGCAGATTCAGCGCGTAGAGCGACAGCGCCTGCGGAATCATGGTGACCACGATGCCCAAGGCGCTGACCGCGAAGAACAGGGCCGCTTCGTGACTGCGCTGGCGCCCGCCTCGTGCGTTGAACGACCACTCGCGGTTGAGGATATAGGAGGCGATGGTCGCGATCAGCGCCCCGAGCAGGCGCGCGGTGAGCGGCTTGTCGCCGAGCACCGTCAGTTTCACCGCGTACACAACGCCCGTGTCGATGAACCAGGTGATCGCACCGACCACGGCGAATTTCAGAAGTTCCCGATGCTTCAAGAGCAGGGAACGCAACGGCTCGGGGAGTCGTTGCACCACCTCTAGGACTGCCAC
>NZ_JBHWZY010001328.1:0-1206 GCF_042727815.1 Nocardia sp. NPDC060220 | reverse complement strand
GCACCGGCTCCCCGGCCGGTGAGGGCGGCTTCGGCATGGGCCGCATCCTCGCCATCCAGCTCGGCCTCGACGTCGTCCCCGGCACCACCGTGCAGCGCTACTGTGCGTCGTCGGTGCAGACCACTCGGATGGCCTTCCACGCCATCAAGGCAGGCGAGGGTGACGTGTTCATCTCCGCCGGTGTGGAGACCGTCTCGCGCTACGCCCGTGGCTCCGCCGACAGCTCCCCCGACACCAAGAACCCCGAGTTCGCCGAGGCCGAGGCCCGCACCGCCGAGACCGCACTGGGCGGCAAGGGCGCATGGCACGACCCGCGTGAAGACGGCCTGCTCCCCGACGCCTACATCGCGATGGGCCAGACCGCCGAGAACGTCGCGTCGCTGACCGGCATCTCGCGCGAGGACCAGGACCGCTGGGGCGTGCGCTCGCAGAACCGTGCCGAAGAGGCCATCAAGGCCGGCTTCTTCGAGCGGGAGATCACCCCGGTGACCCTGCCCGACGGCTCGATCGTGAGCAAGGACGACGGCCCGCGCGCCGGCGTCACCTACGAGGCGGTCAGCCAGCTCAAGCCGGTGTTCCGTCCCGACGGCACCGTCACCGCGGGCAACTGCTGCGCGCTCAACGACGGCGCCGCGGCGCTGGTGATCATGAGCGACACCAAGGCCAAGGAACTGGGCCTGACCCCGCTGGCCCGCATCGTCTCCACCGGTGTCTCCGGCCTGTCGCCCGAGATCATGGGCCTCGGCCCGGTCGAGGCCGTCAAGCGCGCGCTGGCGATCGCGGGCAAGTCGGTCTCCGACATCGACCTGTTCGAGATCAACGAGGCCTTCGCCGTGCAGGTGCTCGGCTCGGCGCGCGAGCTGAAGATCGACGAGGACAAGCTCAACGTGTCCGGCGGCGCGATCGCGCTGGGCCACCCGTTCGGCATGACCGGTGCCCGCATCACCACCACCCTGCTGAACAACCTGCAGACCTACGACAAGCAGTTCGGCGTGGAGACCATGTGCGTCGGCGGCGGCCAGGGCATGGCGCTGGTCATCGAGCGCTTGAGCTAGTCCGCCTCTCCGCGTCTTCTGGCCAGGATCGGGTGCCGCGAGACATCCGACGCGGCCAGACTTCGCAGTCGGCCGAGTCAGCCGGTCCCCGGTGAGTTACCCATGTACTCGCTGGACATAGTCGAGCGGCTCCCCACAGATCGTGGGGAGC
>NZ_JBHWZY010001327.1:0-1208 GCF_042727815.1 Nocardia sp. NPDC060220 | reverse complement strand
GGCATGCGCGTTGCTACCTGACTCCTCTTCTCTCCCACCGGCGTACGGAAAGATTGCTCAACTGGACTATGCCACTAAATTAGCTAGTGGCATAGTCCAGTTGAGCGAACATGGAACATTTCCGGTAGATCGGCCGAGAGTTAGACGGTGATCGGGTAGTCCTGACGGAACGCCCAACGGTCTTGCGGATAGACGGCCTCGTCGAACTCCACCGGAGTGCCGTCGGAGTCGAAGACGACGAGCCAATAGACCAGCACAGCAGACGGATTCGGCAGGCCGAGCGCCAGCCGCTCTTCGTCGTCAGCCAATCGCGCAGACACCTGGTCGCGAGCGAAGGCGCCGCGCAGGCCTAGCACCTCCACTAGATGGGGGACGGTGCCCCCGCGAAGCCGCTCGGTCACCAGCAGTTTCGGCGCAACCTCAGCCGTGGCCGCCGGGAACCAACTCGTCGAGAGCTCAGTTGGGCCGGTAGCTTCGTTGCTGATCACGCGTTGACGCTTCACAACGAGCTCACCCGCGCCGACGCCCAATTGGGTGGCAACGTAGGCGGACGACTCAACTACGCCGACGAACGGGAACGCGACGCTCTCGGCATCGGAGTACATCGTCCCCATCGCCGCAGCCCGCTCATACCGCTCGCGCGCCCGCGGAGCCGCAGGATTCACATCTCGAACGAATGTGCCAGCACCCCGACGAGCCTCAACAAAACCCTGCTGTCGCAATGCCTGCAACGCTTTCGTCGCGGTCGGCCGAGCCACCCGCCACGTCGCAGCCAACTCACGCTCGGAAGGAACCTCGGTCCCGGGTGGGAGGTCGCCACGTACGATCTGATCGCGCAGGTACCCAGCGATCTGCAGGTACTTAGGCAAGACCTCTTCGATTTCCGGCAACCTGCATCCTTCGTTGAGTACCATATGCCACTAGCCAGTCTACGGGTTACAGTTAGGTCGACCACACAACATGACGGCAATCGCGATCGCCGCAGGCGGAGGCGGCGATGCGGTCACCGCGGCCGTGCTCGCCCAGAAGATGCCGCACCTGCACATCGCAGCGATCATGAGCTACTCCTGGGACCGGCTGATCATCGATCCGACACCGGGCCCTCGAAGCTCCGCAGACTTCGACGGACTGGTCGATCACGGCGGAGTCTACGAAGTCACTCACACCGCAGGTCTACTCACGGGTGGGCAGTCCTCGCTCCCCCGACT
>NZ_JBHWZY010001326.1:0-1209 GCF_042727815.1 Nocardia sp. NPDC060220 | reverse complement strand
GTCCTGCTCGACAATCCTCGCCTGCTCGGGCAGTCGATGCTCCTGCGTGACAAGTCGTTGATGAAGCGGCGCGCGCAGCTCGGCGGTATCCGGGTCGGAATCTTCGAAGAGGCGCACGAACGCGACGACGTGATCCGATTCCTGAAGCGGGTCAATCAAACCCTGCTGAAACTCGACGGTGATCCCAACGATCCGATTCACCTCAAGGCGTTCGACAAGGCGGGCTGCCTCGGTCACCGGATCATCCGGACCCCCGACGAGGTGGACTTCATCCCCGACGACGAGTTCCCGATGCTGATGGAATCGCACCTGGACGGCTGGGAGTTCGCGGTCGAGGCCTGGGTCCACAACGGCCGCATCTGCTTCCTGAACATCTCGGAGTACGTGACGCTCGGATACTCGGTGTTCGTGCCCGCGACGCCGGAACTCGAGAAATATCGGCCCGAGATCACCCGGCAGGTCGAAAAACTGATCAAGACCTTCGACATCGAATTCGGCTTCATCCATCCCGAGTACTTCGTCACCAGCGACGGGGAAATGTATTTCGGCGAGGTCGCCTACCGGCCACCGGGTTTCAAGGTGTTCGAACTGCTGGAACGGACCTATGGTTTCAATGCCTACCACGCGCTGGTACTGGCGTTCGACCCGAAGTCCACCGACGAGGAGATCGACGCGTTTTTCCCGAAGGAAGTGGTGGATGCCACCGGCCACGCCGGATGCTTCGGCGTGTATCCGCGTCGACGTGTGGTCAGTCGGCTGTCGGTGCCGCCCGAGACCGAGGATCATGATTACTTCGAGACGCACGAGCTCACCGCGCCGCAGGCCGAAAAGGTCACCAAACGCACCGCATTCGGTAATCATTGGGGTCTGCTCTATTTCTTCGGCGAGGACCCGTACACTCTGCGGGATCTGTTGAAGCGACAAGAAGAGCTCGACTTCTATATTTGATCCGTTGCCAGGGGCAGCGGAGTGCGAAGGGATCGGCGATTGAGTCCGGACGGCCACGACCCGGCGAGCTTGGACCGGCGTCTCGCCACGGTGGACCACGCCATACAGTCCCTCGCGGACGCGGGCGATTTCGGTAAGCAGGTCAAGCTGCCCAGGGTGATGGACTCGCTGCGGCGGGTGCTGCTGCTGCCCGGTGGTTGCGCGGCGGTGCGTGAACGGGCCGAAAAGCTGGAGACCGCGGGCCTTTTCCTCGGGACCGAC
>NZ_JBHWZY010001325.1:0-1220 GCF_042727815.1 Nocardia sp. NPDC060220 | reverse complement strand
CCTTCTCGCCGTTACGTTGCTGGCCGCCTGCATCCCGATGCAGGCGGCCAGTGTCATTTTCCAGCAACTCGCTGTTGCCGGCTAACGAAAGTACGACTGGTTTCGCCGCTCGTTCATCTCGATCAGCTCATCCTCTGTCAGGTCGTCATCAGGGTGTGGTGCCCGCACCCGCTCGACCTTCGAAGGAGGCATTTTTTGGTCGGTTGCCCGGGAAATGGATTCGAGCACGTCTTCGACCCTGGGATCGGCTTTCAACTCCGCCATTCGCTCACGAACGTTCCGCCTGGACTCGACCAGGGCCTCCTTTGCGAGCTGCACGATAAGCGCCGCGAGCTCTTTCCCGTACGGGGTGATTGATTCGGCGATACGAAGAGACTCGAGCGTGCCGTCTGCGGAAACCTCTACAGAAACGCCGTGACGCTCCGCGCCCGCGCGGTCAGTCATCAACGCGCGATGAACAGCCTCCATTCTTCCGGTAATCGGATCAACATCAGACCCCGACGAAGTCACAAAACCGCCTTCCCATCCATCGATACGGTTGTGCTAGCGTAGCAACCCGTCCGCAGGGGAGAGGATCGCAACTTGTCCGACTTATATGTCGATACTGATGGAATCAACGGAATGATCGGTGCGCTCACAGCATCACAAGAAGCCCTCGGCAGGGTACCTACCAGCGGCTTCATCGCAGCGATAGAGGCAGCGCTTCCAGGATCCGGACTCGGCCACACGTACATGAAAGCTGGGTGGCGTGGTAGCGCAAGTCTTCGTGGCGTCGGCGGGCAGCTTGTCGAGATCAATAATTCCGCGACGCACAGTCTGGCCGAGTATCAAGCCCAGCAGCAACGCCAGGTGACTGATTTCCAGAACCTGGAAAACGGTCAACGATGACCTCGACCCCGCCTACCGTGTCGCAAATCAAGAGTTGGTCGTTCGAAGCCCTGACCAGCCAGGCTGACGAATGGGCGGCCAGCACTCGATTGATCACTGATGAGCATTCGACGATAACCACACAAATGTCCGATTCGTCGGGTTTCTGGCAAGGACCCGCCGGTGACGCGATGCGAGCCAAAGGCGACGAAGCGCGGACCTCTCTTTCCAAGGTGGTCGGAGCATTCGAAGACTCACACAAAGCCACGCGATCCATCGCACAAATTCTCGGTTTCGCCAAAGCCGCGGCCGTCGATGCAATATCGGCCGCAGAGGAATTGAAACTCACAGTG
>NZ_JBHWZY010001324.1:0-1221 GCF_042727815.1 Nocardia sp. NPDC060220 | reverse complement strand
ACACACCCCCCCACCCCGCAAACCCCTTTTTTTTTTTTTGGGGGGGGCTGGTTTTTTTTTATAACACCCCGCTATTTTTTTGTTGTATGGGGGGGGCGCCCGCAAACTTGGCGCCCCCCCGCCGCGATATTCCACGGTATGGCGAGGGCAGCTCGGGGAAGCACCCGACAAGACAACGGTGGGCAGGACCGGCAACAATGACCCGTGATCGTCGCGGGCGCACCGCCGTTCGGCCGATCGCCACTGGCCGGGGGCCACGACGGGTACCCGCACGAATGATGGAGGACATGAGTGACCGACCCCTACAACCCCAATCCACAGTACGGCCCTGACCTGAGCAAGCAGCCCGACTCGGGTTCGCAGCCGCAGTACGGCCAGCCTGCCTACGGTCAGCCCTCTGATCCGTATGCCCAGCAGCCGCAGCAGCCCGGCTACGGTCAGCCGCAGTACGGTGCGCCGCAGCCGCAGTACGGTCAGCCTGCCGACCCGTACGCTCAGCAGCCGCAGCCGGGGTACGGCGCAGCGCCGTACGGGGCCATGCCGCAGGGCTACAACCCGAACGACCCGGAAGCCCCCTACGGCCGGGACATGTACGGCGTGCCGTTCTCGGACAAGCAGAAGCTGATGGCCGGTCTGCTGCAGATCTTCCTCGGCAGCTTCGGCGTCGGTCGCTTCTACCTCGGTTACACCGGTCTCGGCATCGCCCAGATCGCGGTGACCTGGCTGACCTGTGGTCTCGGCGCCATCTGGCCGCTGATCGATGGCATCATGATGCTCACCGGCAAGGTGCCCGACGCGCAGGGTCGCCCGCTGCGCGACTGATTCCTGCCCGCACGGGGATGAACGGGTGTTCTGCTACGGCGGGGCACCCGTTTCGTGTTTCCCCGCAGGTATTCCGATCACGGTGAGCGATACTCTGTGTCGGTCTGTGGCGGCGCCGTAGCGTCGCTTGGCCTGCGCGTCCCCCTACGCGCAGCGGAGAAAGGGATGTCCGTGCGCAAATTCATTGCCGCCGCCGTACTCGCTGTGGTCGCCGCGACGGGTCTGTCGGCCTGCTCGTCCGCGTCCGACCCGAACGTGCTGAAGATCGGTACCGAGGGCACCTACGCGCCGTTCAGCTACCAGGAGGGCGGCACGCTCACCGGCTACGACGTCGAGGTCGCGCGCGCGGTCGGCGAGAAGCTCGGCAAGCAGGTGGAATTCGTGCAGACCCCCTGGGAC
>NZ_JBHWZY010001323.1:0-1221 GCF_042727815.1 Nocardia sp. NPDC060220 | reverse complement strand
GCTTCGGCCTGCTGCGCCGGTTGCGCGCCGACGGGATCGACGCGCCGGTGCTGTTCCTGACCGCGCGCGACGAGGTGGACGACAAGATCACCGGGCTCACCCTCGGCGCCGACGACTACGTCACCAAGCCGTTCAGCCTGGAGGAGGTGGTGGCGCGGCTGCGGGTGATCCTGCGCCGCGCGGGCCACGCCGAACCCGAGAAGGCGAGCACCCGGTTGCGCTTCGCCGATATCGAACTCGACGACGACACGCACGAGGTGTGGAAGGCGGGCGAGCCGGTGGCCTTGTCCCCCACCGAGTTCACGCTGTTGCGCTATTTCATGGTGAACGCGGGCAGCGTGCTGAGCAAGCCCCGGATCCTGGATCACGTGTGGCGCTACGACTTCGGCGGCGAGGTGGGCGTGGTGGAGACCTACGTGTCCTACCTGCGCAAGAAGGTCGACACCGGCGAGCAGCGGCTGATCCACACGCTGCGCGGTGTCGGCTATGTGATGCGTGAGCCGACGCGGTGAGCAGACTTCCCCTGCGGGGGACGCTGGTGTTGATGCTGGTCGCGCTGGCCGGATTCGGTTTGGTCGCTTCGAGTTTCGTGGTGACCAAGGCGATGGAGAACTCGCTGCAGAACCGCACCGATCAGCAGTTGCAGGACGCGGCGATGGAGTGGGAGCGGCGGGTGGGGCTGCCCGCGCCGAATCTGCCGCCGCCCTCGTCGGAGTCCGGACAGCCGCCCGGGCGATATTTCGTGACGGCCGAGAGCACGGACGGCACCCGAAAAGTGCGCCTCGACAACGTCTTCGGTACCGATTCCCAGCCCGACCTACCCGATCCGCCCGCGCTACAGCCGATTACGGTCGGCTCGACGGACGATTCGGGCGATCAGTGGCGGGTGCTCACTGTCAACGGTCATCGCGCCACGGCGACGGTCGCGTGGCCGCTGGCCGAGAACATCGAGACGGTGCGCAATCTCGTTGTGCTGCAATTGATCGTCGGCGCGATCGTGCTGATCGCGCTGGCCATCGCGGCCTATTTCGTGGTGCGCGGCAGTCTGCGACCGCTGCACCGGGTCGAGGCGACAGCGGCGGCGATCGCCGGTGGCGAGCTGCATCATCGAATCCCGGTGCACGGCAACGTCACCGAGGTCGATCGACTGTCACAGTCGTTGAACAGCATGCTGACCCAGATCCAGCAGGCCTTCGCCGCCACCGAGGCCTCCGAGACCGC
>NZ_JBHWZY010001322.1:0-1223 GCF_042727815.1 Nocardia sp. NPDC060220 | reverse complement strand
ACTGCACACCGTCGCGGCCTGCGATCACGACGTCCTTGAACTCGATGTTGGTCGACTTCGCCCGCACTTCGTCGACCGTATGGATCGTTGAAAAGACACCGATGCCAAAGCCGGAGGGGTAGTTAGCGTCATCCCACGCGCAGATCTTCCAGCCTGGCTCTTCTGCCCCGAGGATGCCGGATCGCTTCGACGCCACGTCGAGCCCCAAGCTGGTCAACATCGAGTCCGGGATCTGACTGCACGGATCCCACAGTGCCGCGGCAGCCGCCGCTGGGTCAGCCGAACTCGGCTGTGCGTTCCCGCTCTCGGTGGTGGAACACCCCGACACCGCGAGTACCCCACACACCACCGTGGTCACCACTGCAGACCGTCGCCGCACGAGCATCCTCCGTCTTTCCCGATCACTGAGCCATACCGTCCGGCGGACCCCGCTCCAACCCCATGGCCGCTCCGAGTCCTCCCGACACCCGGCCACCCCGTCATTCCGCATAGCCTACGACACCGCCCCACAATTTCACGCTGGCGAGTTCCCGCCGCTCGTGAGACGCCCACAGCCGAGCCATGCTCCGCCGTGTGAGCCCAATGTGCCAAGAAGATGGCACTCCTTCGCACCCTTAGACGCACCGAAGCCCCTTCTGGTTCCATCGATTTCACCGCACGGACCAACCCTGTCGTATCCGCTACGCTCGGCGATTGGCACTGCGTGCCGCAGGTCTGACGTACTGGTATTTCCGGTGCATAGGACCTGTTCGATCAGGTTCGACATCGCAGGTCGCGGGCTGGGTGTGCCCGCCGTCCTGGGGTGGCATCACACGAGGGGCGGGGCAGCGAAGATGACAAGCGCAGGCGGGGAACTCAGCATCTCCCCGGACAAGATCAGAACCCATGCCACCCACGTCACCTCGGCCGGTTCGGGGTTGACCGAAGCACTCGAGGCAGCCCAAGCCGTTTCGGCCCCCTCGGATGCGTTCGGGAAACTGTGTGCCTTCCTCGGTCCGTTGTTCGTCGATTCGGTCGAGACCGATGGCATCGACGCGATCCAGGCCGCGATCGATGCCTTCGGTGACACCAGTTCGAACCTGACCGCGGTTGCTGATGCGTTCACCACCCGTGACACCACCAACGCCACTGCGCTCAAGACCCAAGAGTCCGGTCTGTAATGGCCGCCAATCCCCTGATCGCGGCGAAGGAAGACACCACCGACTGGTCCACCGGTATCAGCC
>NZ_JBHWZY010001321.1:0-1227 GCF_042727815.1 Nocardia sp. NPDC060220 | reverse complement strand
CCCTCGACATCCTCACCGGTTCCGCCCCGCAGGACATCGAAGACGAACTCGATCCCGAGATCCTGATGGCCTACGACCTGATCGACGCGTCCCAGCTGGCCCAGCGCCAGGAATTCGGCAACCGCCAGACCACCGCCGAACGCGCCGCGGGCGACCGGACCTGGACCTACGGGCACGTGATCGTCGACGAGGCGCAGGAGCTTTCGGAAATGGCGTGGCGCATGGTGATGCGGCGCATCCCGAATCGCTGGATCACCGTCGTCGGCGACGTCGCCCAGACCGGTGATCCGGCCGGCGCGTCGTCCTGGCAGCGGGTGCTGGAACCGTATGTGGCACAGCGCTGGAAGCTCACCGAGCTCACGGTGAACTACCGCACTCCCGCCGAGATCATGGCGGTCGCGGCCGATGTGCTCGCCGAGATCGATCCGGGTACCAAGGTGCCGCGTTCGGTGCGCGAGACCGGCAATCCCCCACGCGCCTACCGGGTGTTGCCCGCCGACGTCGCGGGCGAGGTGGCGCGGTTGCTCGAGGTCGAGCACGGTCCGGGTACCTCCGCGGTCCTCGCTCCCGCGACCCTGGTACCCGAATTATCCTCGCTGGCAGGTGAATCCGTTCAGGTCCTCACCGTGCACGACGCGAAGGGCCTCGAGTTCGACCGGGTGTACCTGGTGGAGCCACAGGCGATCCTGGACGAGTCCCCCCGCGGACTCAACGACCTGTACGTCGCGCTGACCCGCGCGACCCAGCGACTGGCCGTGGTGCACACCGAGGACCTCCCCGAGGTGCTGTCCGCGCTCGAACCGGCCTGAGACACAACGAAGGCCCCTGACCGCAGTCGGTCAGGGGCCTTCCTCGTCGAACTAGCGGACGGTGTGCACGATCAGCACGTCCGAACGGGACTTGCGGGCCACGTCCGAGGGGACGGAGCCGAGCAGGCGACCGGTGAGGGTGTTGAGGCCTCGGTTGCCGACGACGAGCAGGTCGGCGTCCACTTCGTTGACGAGGTCGAGCAGCGAATCGACCGGCTCGCCGACGATCGCGCGGTCGACGATGTTCTTCGCACCGGCGGCCAGCGCCTTCTCCCGGGCGACGTGCAGGATCTCGTTGGTCGGGGCCGAGCCACGGACCTGGTAGGCCTCGTCTTTGAGCACATCGGCGGCAGCGGCGACGTCGCGGTCGTCGGTCGGGAAGTAGGCGCAGGCCAGCACGAGAGTTGCCTCAGCGTCC
>NZ_JBHWZY010001320.1:0-1227 GCF_042727815.1 Nocardia sp. NPDC060220 | reverse complement strand
GGCTTGCTCCTTCGTCGCCTACGCAACGGCACCTGATCGACGGGACGGCCGCGAACCCGGCCGCTGCGCGTCCGGCCCCTCCCTAAGGGTCGGGGTTCGGAATTCGGGTAGCGTTAGTGCATGACCGAGGACCGACGTGGACGTGTCAAGGTTGAGACCGGACAGAAGCGAGTACGGGCCTACTTGCACGGGAAGCTGGTGGCCGACACGCTCCGGCCGTTGCTGGTCTGGGAGATCCCGTACTACCCGACCTACTACGTGCCGCTCACCGACGTGCGCGCCGACCTCGATCCGAACGGGGTCACCGAGCACTCCCCCAGCCGCGGCGACGCGACGGGTTACGACGTGACGGTCGAGGGTCTGCGCGCCGACGGTGCGGCGCTGCGCTATCTCGACTCACCGCTGTCGGAGCTGAAAGACGCTGTGCGGCTCGACATCGCCGCGTTCGACTGGTTCGAGGAAGACGAGCAGGTCTTCGTCCATCCGCGCGACCCGTATTCGCGCGTGGACATTCTCGGCAGTTCCCGGCACGTGCGGGTGGAGATCGACGGAGTGACCGTCGCGGACTCGCATTCGCCCCGAATCCTGTTCGAAACCGGTTTGCCCGCACGGTATTACCTGCCGCTGACCGATGTCCGGATGGACCTGCTGACCGCGTCGGACACCCACACCAGCTGCCCGTACAAGGGCACCGCCGACTACTGGAACGTGCGCGTCGGCGACACCGAGCACGCCGACCTGGTCTGGATCTACCGCACGCCGCTGCCGGAGAGCCAGAAGGTGGCGGGGCTGGCGTGCTTCTACAACGAGAAGGTCGACATCTACCTCGACGGGGTGCGACAGGATCGCCCGCACACCCCGTTCGGCTGACTATTCGCCGACGTCGAGCACGCCCTCGTCGACCGCCCACTTGATCGACTTCTCCAGTGACGGACACGATTCCGGCCGACCCGGCCGCGCACCGTGCGCGGTCAGCTGCGCGAAGATCGGGCAGTGCGCGTCGGGTCGCTCGGTCCACTGCACCGAGGTCTGGTGCTGACTCGCCTTGCGCACCAGCACCTGTGCCGAGCACGCCTGGCACCGCAGTGGTGTGAGACCCGTGTCGAGGTAATGCTGTTTGTCGACCACAGTTTGCGCCCGCACCGCGGCTTGCCGCGCGGGTTGATCAGCGAAATCGGGCGCTTTGGCCCAGGTCGGGCGAGTCCCCGCACGCTGCGAGGATTCGCC
>NZ_JBHWZY010001319.1:0-1228 GCF_042727815.1 Nocardia sp. NPDC060220 | reverse complement strand
CCCTTCTGCCGGCCGTATCCCTGGACTTCGCTGACGGTCATGCCGAGCACGCCTGCCTGTTCCAGCCCGGACTTCACATCTTCGAGCGTGAACGGTTTGACGATTGCCGTAACCAGTTTCATGTTCGTCATGCCTCCTTGACGAGCGTGCGTGCCGTGCCACCCACAGCAGCGAAATCGTAAGCGGTTTCCGCGTGCTCGGACTCATCCAGGCCCGCAGACTCGGATTCTTCACTGGCGCGCAGGCCGATCGTGAACTTGATCGCGTACGCGATGATGGCCGTGGCGACCAGCGAGTAGGCGAGAACGGCGAAGGCACCGACGGCCTGCAGCTTCAACTGCTCGACCCCACCACCGTAGAACAGTCCATCGACACCTGCGGGAGCTTCGCTGGTAGCGACGAGTCCGACGATCAGCGTGCCGACCAGACCACCGACGAGGTGGACGCCGACGACGTCGAGCGAGTCGTCGAAGCCGAAGCGGAACTTCAGGCCGACGGCCAGGGCGCACAGCGCACCGGAGACGACACCGACAGCCAGGGCGCCGACCACGTTCACCGAGGAACAGGCCGGGGTGATCGCGACCAGACCGGCGACGATGCCCGAGGCAGCACCGAGCGAGGTCGGGTGACCGTCGCGGATCTTCTCCACGAGCAGCCAGGCCATCATGGCGGCGGCGGTGGCGATCGTGGTGGTGAGGAAGGTGGCACCCGCGACACCGTTGGCGCTCAGCGCCGAACCCGCGTTGAAGCCGTACCAGCCGAACCACAGCAGACCGGCGCCGAGCATCACGAACGGCAGGTTGTGCGGGCGGAACGGCGTCTTCGGCCAGCCCTTGCGCTTGCCGAGGATCAGGCAGAGCACCAGACCGGCGGCACCGGCGTTGATGTGGACCGCGGTACCACCGGCGAAGTCGATCGCCTTGAGGTTGTTGGCGATCCAGCCGCCGTTCTCACCGGTGTAGCCGCTGAAGGCGAACACCCAGTGCGCGACGGGGAAGTAGACGACCGTGGCCCAGATTCCGGCAAATACGAGCCACGACCCGAACTTCAAGCGGTCGGCGACCGCGCCCGAGATGAGTGCGACCGTGATGATCGCGAACATGAGCTGGAAGGCGACGAACACCGAGAGCGGGATCGTGCCGAACAGCGGGATGGCGGCGGGGGCCGCGGGGTCGGTAGTCGCTAGATAGTCGCCGCCCAGGACGCCCTCGAGGCCGAAGTACTGGAG
>NZ_JBHWZY010001318.1:0-1229 GCF_042727815.1 Nocardia sp. NPDC060220 | reverse complement strand
GCTCCCTTCGAACGCACAACAACGAGGCTGGCCGCTGTTGCTACACGGTCCCCGCACGATCGTTCGGCTGCCGCGTTCCACCGCACCGAACTCTCCATCGCCCGTAGTCGAGAACCTCCGAGCTGCCATGACGGCTGACTTCGCTCCCCACGTTGCGCGATATCCGGCCGGATCCGACACGAAGGGCCACGGGCGCCGATCAAATTCCGTGCGCGGCCGCTAGGCCCTGATGCTCGGGTATCAGGCGGCGGCATCATCGGCCGTTGCCACGCGCTCCCTAGATGGCCGAAACTGAATTAGCCGTGTCCACGTGGACGCCGCAGTCCTGCGGCCTAGATGCTCAGCAACCGCTCACTTCGGCCACCGTCGGTCTGCGGACCCCTCGCACACCTGGCACCCGCCGACGTGCGCCATGGCGCCCCAACCGCTCATGACCGTGCGCCCTGTGACAGTCAGCTCCCGCGCCAGCAGCCGCCGAAACTATCAACTGGCGCGCCGCGAAGGACCTTCCCGGCTGCCTCGCTTGGCGAAAGTATCGATCGACAGGCAATCTCACTCGGAAAGGCGCATCGATGACCACCCACCTCTCAGACCGAGCTATTCCGGCAAAAATGAGCTACCTCTCCAATTACACATTCCTGCGCCGACTTGCCCAGCAACCGACGGTCGAGTGACCGCAGAACACCCCGGCGGAGCGATCGGCGGCGCGCTGACACTGGTCATGTTCACGATTCCCACCGGCTGCGAGCACGCATCAAATGGACCATGCGCGGTACCGCAGCCATCGAAACCGAGGTCTACATGCACCCGCTTGAGCCCATCTCAGTCTGTCCTGCCTCGTGAGGATCGAACAGTGGTATCTGCATGAGACAGTCGTCTACGGCATCACTGACAGACGCCAGACCGTATTGATGGACCAACTGCGGAAGCAGCACTGTGATGATTCCAGATACGTCGCTGGATGTGAGGCAGTAGGGGCTCTGGGCGATCGCGGTCGCACGGTCGGTGCAAAATTGCGCGATGGTGCTGAGCGCGGAGGCTGGCAGGTGCTTGGACATGCGGACTTTCGGGAGTGTCATTTGCCGTGACGGCACGGAACCGTCGGGAGGGAGCCGCAGTGACGGTGGTGCGGGGCCCGATGCAGTTTCGGCATCGTTGCTTGCGAGAGCATCGACCTCGATAGAATCATTCCTTGAGCGCTGTGTGGCCTTGTTAGTCTGTTTGTTTTT
>NZ_JBHWZY010001317.1:0-1236 GCF_042727815.1 Nocardia sp. NPDC060220 | reverse complement strand
GATGAAACCAGCTCGTCGCTAGCTTGAACGGTGGTGGCTGACAGTGTTATTGGCCGCTTCTCTCCGGCGACCTCGATGTTCGCGGTGAGTATTGTGATTCGTTTCGTGTCGACGATGGTGCCGAACCTCCTGTCGACAAGAAGGTCCGCCACTGTGTGTTGCATGTAAGAAACGGGGATCTGGTCCGGCATGCGGGTGATGATCGCTGCGGGAACACCGAGCACCGCAAGGGCAGCCTTGGGGATAGCGGTACCATCTGTACCGAATTTCTGCCCTAAGCTGCCGCGGACCTGTTCGAGCACAGCCGGATCCTTCAACGCTGCTGTGACGTCCACTCGCAATCGGTTCATCGTGCGACCGTCAAGTGCCGTGGTGCCCTCGAAGGTCAGCGGCTGCGCCTGTTGCGTCGCGCTGTCGTAGACGAACAGGCGTTCAAGCTTCGCGTCTGGCGGGAAGCCAATAACGTACGCGCCTCTCTGGTCCTCGACCAGGGTGTCGCCGACCGCTGGCGCCTGGCCGTAATCCTGACGATTGACTGCGTAGATATGTCGATCCACTTGCATCGGAACTTCGGAAGATCTTGGGACCGTGAATATTTCGGTATGAGTCTCCACGATCGCGGTGTCGCCCGACAGCGATAGCACCTCTGCACTTGCCTGAGCCTCGATCGCCAGTTCGCTCGTCGCACCGCCGATTCCCGGATCTGCATCAGGGATAACGAGAGTGCCGATGTAGCGCCCAGAGCCGCCCGATTCATAGGAGATTCGCATCACTCTGGGTTCAACCCCGAGTCGGAGCACGAGAGCCCCGGCGATCAAGAGGACTCCGACCAGCGCAAACAACGCAGTAAACACTCTACTGGGGTTCATATTCATCCAATCTTCCGCACCGACTTGACTCCTGCCCCAGGGCCGATTGTGGTGTAAATCTCATTTTTAGAATGAACAAATACTACAGACACTATACAATTAGTCAAGGCAAGCGGCGACATATTCGGCCACATGGACGACACGTCGGCGATGGCGCATCCAGCCGCAGCGCCCACGGGGAGTTGATCCCGAACGTGCCTTGACATGTTGTATAGCGACTGCAATCTTTGTATAGCCTCGTCGTGACGTGCGACATACTTGTCGTAACGGCACGCGTCGATCACCACAGAGGGAAGGCGCGAGAATGACCTACCGCTACGACCCCGAACTCGCCGCAGCTGCGGGGCTGATGCCCCGGCTCGACTTC
>NZ_JBHWZY010001316.1:0-1239 GCF_042727815.1 Nocardia sp. NPDC060220 | reverse complement strand
ACAACATCCTCGCGCGCCGGTTTCGCAGGCGTGCTCGAGGCCGGGTCCTCCGGTTGCGGCGACGAACTTTCGCCGCTGGTCACGACTACGGCCTCGTCAGCTCGGCGTAGCGAGCGAGGTGGTGGTCAGTGGATCCGAATTCGTGCTCGATCGCGGTCAGCCGCTTGAAGTAGTGGCCGACGGCGAGTTCTTCGGTCATGCCCATCGCACCGTGTAGCTGAACGGAGTTCTGGCCGATGAATCGAGCGGCACGGCTGACGGTGACCTTGGCCGCGGATGCCGCCCGCGCCCGAACCGCCGGTGCCGCGTTCAGTGCGTGGATCGCCAGATACGCTGCGGCGATCGCCTGCTCGAGCTCCATGTACATATCGACCATGCGGTGCTGCAGAACCTGGAAGCTGCCGATCGGCTGACCGAATTGCCGGCGTTGCTTGGCGTATTCGACGGTATCCGCCACCACCTTGCGCATGCATCCGACCGCTTCCGAGGCGATCGCCGCGATCGCCTCGTCGGCTGTGGCCTCGATCGACGACCATGCCTGGCCTTCCGCTCCGAGCAGTGCGGCGGCGGGCAATCGGAATTCGGTGAAGGTGATATCGGAACCGGCCCGGTCGTCGATCGTCCGGTAGGAGTGGATTTCGACCCCGGGCGGCGGATTCGCCGCATCGAACTCGCTGAGGAACAACGAGATGCCGGATTCGTCGCGCCGGGCACCCGAGGTGCGCGCGCTGATGATCAGATGGGTCGCCAACGGCGCACTGGTCACGACGGTCTTGCTGCCGTCGATCACCCACGAATCGCCGTCGCGGCGCGCGGTCGTCGAAAGATCGTGCATCGCATGACCCGACGTCGGCTCGAGTGCGGCGAACGCGGTGCGCGCCGTACCGGCCACGATCTGCCGCACCAGTGCATCGGCAGCCGTCCCACCGCAGCGTTGCAGCAGACCCGCCCCGATGATGACCGTGTCGACATAAGGTTCGACGACGAGCGCACGCCCGAGTTCCTCGGCGATGACCATCATTTCGACCGGCCCACCGCCCATACCGTCGACATTCTCGGGCAGGGTCGCACCGAGGATGCCCAACTCTTCGGCGAAACCGCGCCACACCGCGGGCTGCCACCCCGCGCCGGACTTGACCGCGCTCCGACTCTGCTCCAGGTCGTACCGGGCACCGAGGAATCCGGCCACCGAATCACGCAGGAGTTCTTGCTCTTTGGTGAAGGTGAAGTCCATCAGAG
>NZ_JBHWZY010001315.1:0-1248 GCF_042727815.1 Nocardia sp. NPDC060220 | reverse complement strand
ACCCCAAGGTGAGGGAACTCGATGTCGGTGCACCGCCGACGAGGTTCGCGCGTGGCTGGCACTGTGTCGGCCTCGCGTCGACGTTCCGCGACGGTAAACCGCACGCGGTCGAGGTCTTCGGTACCAAGCTCGTCGTGTGGACCGATACCGACGACCAGATCCGCGTGCTCGACGCCTACTGCAGGCATATGGGCGGCGACCTGAGCATGGGAACGGTGAAGGGCGACGACATCGCCTGCCCGTTCCACGACTGGCGCTGGGGTGCCAGCGGAAAGTGCACCGCGATTCCGTACGCGCGCCGCGTTCCGCCGCTGGCCCGCACCCGGAAGTGGACCACGCTCGAGCGCAACGGTCAGCTGTACGTCTGGCACGATCACGAGGGCAACGAACCGCCCGCCGAGGTCACGATCCCGTACATCGAGGGTCCCTACACCGACGAACAGGGCAATCCGACCGAGGCCCACAACAGCGGCTGGACCGACTGGACCTGGGACTCGTTGCTGATCCAGGGCGCCAACTGCCGCGAGATCATCGACAACGTCGTGGACATGGCGCACTTCTTCTACATCCACTACGCCTTCCCGACGTTCTTCAAGAACGTCTTCGAAGGGCATGTGGCGACGCAGTTCCTGGAGACCAAGGGCCGCCCCGACGTCGGTATGGCCGCCAAGCACGGCGGTGACACGCTGCTGAAGTCGGAGGCGTCCTACTTCGGGCCGTCCTACATGATCAATCCGCTGGTGAACATCTACAGCGGGTACGAGATCAAGGTTCAGCTGATCAACTGCCACTACCCGGTCGACCAGGATTCGTTCGTGCTGCAGTGGGGTCTGTCGGTCGAGAAGCCCAAGGGCCTGCCCGACGAGGCCGCGAAGAAACTGGCCGACACGATGGCCAAGTTCTTCGGCGACGGCTTCCTGCAGGACGTGGAGATCTGGAAGCACAAGTCCAAGGTCGAGAACCCGCTGCTCTGCGAGGAAGACGGGCCGGTCTACCAGCTGCGTCGCTGGTACGAGCAGTTCTACGTCGACGTCGCCGAGGTGACCGAGAAAATGACCCAGCGCTTCGAGTTCGAGGTCGATACGACCAAGGCGAATCAGGCGTGGGAGGCCGAGGTGGCGGAGAACCTGCGCCGCAAGGCCGAATCCGAGGAAGCAGGCGTCTGATATGAGCCAGAGCGAGCCGCAAAGGTCCGGCGATCCGTCGCAGCTCGCTTCGGCGGAGCCGGGGTCGGGCGAATCCTCGCAG
>NZ_JBHWZY010001314.1:0-1254 GCF_042727815.1 Nocardia sp. NPDC060220 | reverse complement strand
TGCACGGTGTGTCCTTCAGCCGGTCTCAGTCGAGGAAGAGGTCGAGCGTCGGGCTGTCGCCGCCGCCGTAGCGCGACAGGTCCTCGACGCCGGACGCGGTGAGAACCTCCGCGTCGATGTAGCAGCTCCCGCTGGCCGCGCGGGCGGGTCGGGACAGGATCTCGATCGCGGCGTCAGCCATGATCTCGGGGCTGCGCGACGACGAGAGCAGATTGTCGCCGTCGGCCATGTTCGCGACCGCCGAGGTAGCGATATAGGTCTGGGGCCACAGGCAATTCACGGCGATGCCCGCGTCGGCGAACTCGGCGGCCCAGCCCAGCGAGAGCAGGGTCATGCCGTATTTGGACAGCGTGTAGGCAGGGTGGGCGCCGAGCCAGCGCGGGTTCATGTTCACCGGCGGCGACACGGTGAGCACGTGTGGGTTCGCCGAGGCGCGCAGGTGCGGCAGGCAGGCCTTGGTGAGCAGGAAGGTGCCGCGCAGGTTGATCTCCTGCATCAGGTCGTACTTCTTGGCCGAGAGGCTCTCGGTCGGTTCGACGCCGATCGCACTGGCGTTGTTCACGCAGATGTCGATGCCGCCGAATCGTTCGACGGCGGTCTCGACAGCGCGCGCCACGTCGGCTTCGTTGCGCACGTCGCCGACCACGGCGACAGCCTTGCCGCCCGCGGCCTCCACCTCGGCCACCGCGGTGTGCACGGTGCCGGGTAGCCGGGGGTGTGGCCGCGAGGTCTTGGCCAGCAGCACCAGATTCGCCCCGCGCCGCGCGGCGGCCAGTGCGATGGCCAAACCGATCCCGCGGGAGCCGCCGGAGATGACCAGGGTGCGGTCGGTGAGTACGGCGTTCTCGCTGGACATCGGTCTCCTCGGTGCTGGTCCCCGCCGCGGATTGAAGCGGCATTCCCTTTCGATGGTATTGGCATTCTCATTTTTTGCAAGTACCGTAATCACTGATGAACGATCCGATACAGACCTCGTCCGGCATCCCGCTCTCGCCGGTCTACGGACCCGCGGACCTGGCCGCCGCACCGCCCGCACCGGGCGGCTTCCCATTCACGCGCGGCAACTTCGCCTCCGGTTACCGGGGTCGGTTGTGGACGTTTCGCCAATACTCCGGTTTCGGAACGGCGGAGGAGTCCAATCGCCGGTACCGATATCTGCTCGACCAGGGCGGAACCGGGTTGTCGGTCGCGCTCGACCTACCGACCCAATGTGGTTACGACTCCGACGATCCGGAGGTGACCGAGGAGGTCGGT
>NZ_JBHWZY010001313.1:0-1259 GCF_042727815.1 Nocardia sp. NPDC060220 | reverse complement strand
GTCCTCTTCCTTGATGTACTGGATGACCTCTTCGGCCGTGCTGAACGTCACTTGCTCTCCTTACGAATCGGTTCCCAGCCAGTCGCGATGCTGGCCCTTTCGAACGACCTGCGCGCAGTCGCTACGAAGGGGTTCGTCGCGACCTGACGCTAAGGACGCGGTGTTTCCCAACAGTCAAGGCTATGTTTCGCCAGTGTTACGCGAGCCGGATGCCTGGGTGATGTCAGCCATCCGGGTGCGATCTTCACGCTAATCCTGCCATCCGCGTGATCCCGCGCTGACGTGACCTCCATTAATGCGGTCGTGGGCGACCGATCGCGCGCCACTATCCTGGGTCCCATGGCGCGTATTACCGGCACATGGCTATCCGGATCCCCGGGCGAACCCGGCGACTCGGACATCTCCGGCTACCCCGGTGAGCTGTACGGGCTGCCGCGCGAGGGAGCGGGCTCGCTCGCCCCGACGTGGCGACGCGTCGTCGCGCTGTTCATCGACTGGTTCATCGCGGTCGGGATCGCCGCGGTGATCACCCGCAGCTTCGCATCGTCGTCGATGCCGCTGCTGGTGTGGTTCGTGGTCGGCGTGGCCGCGGTGACGCTGTTCGGGTTCACCCCGGGGCAGTACTTCACGAAGCTGCGGGTGCTGCGCATCGACGCTCCGGTGGCGGTGGGTTTCGTGCGCGCGCTGGCCAGGCAGGTGCTGCTGGTGTTCGTGGTGCCCGCGCTGTTCACCGATGCCGACGGCCGCGGCATGCACGACCGGGCGACCGGGACGGCACTGGTCAACGCTCGCTGAGCCGTTGGGCCCGCTCGTACTCGCGCGCGGCCATACGATCAAGCCGTGTCACTGAATCCGGCCATGTTGGCCGTACGTTTTCTGCTCGAATTGATCGCCATCGCCTCGTTCGGCGTCTACGGATGGCGCGCCTTCGACTCGCCGTGGCGGTACCTGCTCGTGGTGGTCCTGCCGATCGCGGCTGCGACGCTGTGGGGCGTGTTCACCCTGCCCGACGATCCGGGACGCGGCGGCGGTTCACCGGTGCCCGTCTCCGGCCCGGTCCGGCTGCTCGTCGAGTTCGCGGTGCTCTTCGGTGGCGCCGCGGCACTGTGGGCCGCTTCGCTGCCGCGGCTCGCCTTGATCTCGGCGGCTGTTCTCGTCGGTTACCACCTGTTGGCATACGACCGGGTTCTGTGGCTGCTGACCGGCCGCTCACCCAACGCCTGAAACGGCGCGAGCCCGTCACCTGACAAGGTGACGGG
>NZ_JBHWZY010001312.1:0-1260 GCF_042727815.1 Nocardia sp. NPDC060220 | reverse complement strand
GGCGACCTCCTCGAAACCGCAGCGCGCGGCCAGGTCCTGGACCGGGTAGCCACGGTAGGTCAGCGAGTTGGTCTCGGCGACGACCTTGGAAATGCTCGTCGTGTCGACCACCACCCCGGCCAAGCCCTTGGCGATGACGGGCTGTGTTGTGTGTCCACTGGTCATGGCGTCACTCACCCACTGTGAAGTCGAAGATGCCGGAGTCGAATGCGTTGTAGTGCCGGTAGCCGAGCAGTTCGTAGAGCCGAGACCGATGCTGCATCCGGTCCAGCAGCGCCGATTGTGTTCCAGCCGTCGCTATCTCGCGCAGGCCGTCTTCGATCGCGCCCATCGCCAGGCGCAGCGTGGTGACCGGATAGATCACCGCGTTGTAGCCGAGATCGGTCAGTGTCCGCGCGCTCAGCAGCGGCGTCTTACCGAATTCGGTCATGTTCGCCAGCAGCGGGACAGCCACGGCGGCACGGAACTTCGCGAACTCGGCCTCCTCGGCCAGCGCCTCGGTGAAGATCAGGTCCGCGCCCGCGTCGACGTAGGCTCGTGCCCGCTCGATCGCCGCGTCGAGACCCTCGATCGCGCGCGCGTCGGTGCGGGCACAGATCACGAAGTCCGGATCGCGGCGCACCGCCACGGCGGCCCGGATGCGGCGCACCATCTCGGCGGTGTCGACGACCGCCTTGCCGTCGAGATGTCCGCAGCGTTTCGGGTTGACCTGGTCCTCCAGATGGCAGCCTGCCAGGCCCGCGTCCTCCAGGAGGGTCACGGTGCGGGCGGCGTTCATCGGTTCACCGAAGCCGGTGTCGGCGTCGATGAGGACGGGCAGATCGGTGGCGCGGGCGATCTGGCGGCCACGCTCGACAACCTCGGTGAGCGTGGTCAGGCCGATATCGGGCAGTGCCAGCTCGGCCGAGATCACCGCGCCCGAGACGTAGACGCCGTCGAATCCGATCTCCTGGATCAGTGTGGCCACCAGCGGGTTCACCGCTCCTGGCAGTCGTTGCAAGCGACCTGAGGCCAGCCCGGCGCGGAAACTCGCGCGCTTGTGCGCGGCAGTGGTGTGCGCGGCGAGCAGTCCGGAAACAGTCATCAGAACAGTCCTTCCCGTGCGGCGGGCAGCTGGTCGAACAGCGCGGGGTCGACGGTGAAGCTCAGCTGATCGAGTTCCCCCGCGCCGAGTTCCGGTGTGCGCTGGGCAACATCGAGGAAACGGTCCTGCTCGGCGGGCGCCACGACACCGTCGGCGAGGACGCGGAACTTCTCGAC
>NZ_JBHWZY010001311.1:0-1261 GCF_042727815.1 Nocardia sp. NPDC060220 | reverse complement strand
CACCTCGAACTCACCGCGCGCCAGGCGCATGAGGATGATCAGCGGCGGATGCAGTCGCAGTGTCTCCTTGAGCGCGGCTTCCAGATTCGGAATCTGGCGCAGCGCATGGTGACTCACGTCGGCGCCGTCGGCGTAGAGCTCGTCGAGTTCGGTGACCACCCCGGCCAGTGTCTCGGGGTGGCGCAGCAGTTCGATGATCGTCCAGGCCGCGGTGCCCGAGGTGGTGTGGTGGCCGGCGAACATCATCGAGATGAAGATGCCGGTGATCTCGCTGGCCGAGAACCGCAGCGCCCCGTTCTCGTCCTTCACCGAGATGAGGACATCGAGCATGTCGCGATCGTCTTTGCTGGTGGGCGGATTCGCCTCGCGTTGATCCATGATCGCCTGCACCAGCTCGACCAGCGCCGCGCGCGCCGCGTCACGCCGGACGAAACTCTCGATCGGCGCGTACGGGTCCACGTAGGCCAGGGCGTCGGTGCCCTGCTCGAGCTCGTGATAGAGATGCGCGAAACGTCCGTCGAGCTGATTGCGGAACTTCACCCCGATCAGACACGCCGAAGAGGTGTAGATGGTCAGCTCGGCGAAGAACTCGAGCAGATCGATCTCGCCCTCGTCGTCCCACTGCGCGACCATCTGATCCACTTCACGGGCGATGGTGCCCGCGTGCCCGCGCATGTGATCCGCGCGCAGCGCCTGGTTGTGCAGCATCTCCTTGCGGCGCTCGGGGGGTGCGTCGAACACCACGCCCTCACCGAAGATCGGCTTCATGAAGGGGTAGGCCGCGCCCTGGTCGAGATCGTCGTCGCCGGCCCGGAAGAAGAATTCGTTGGCCTCGGCGCCGGACAACAGGACGACATCACGTCCGGCGAGCTCGAAGGATCCGACATCGCCGCACTCGGCGCGAACGCGTCGCATCAGGGCGATCGGATCGGTACGGAACTCGGCCAGGTGCCCGTGTTCGTCCTCGCCTCCGGACACGCGCTGCGGTTTGACCAGCGTCATTGGAAAGTCCTTCCCGGAATACTGTCCAGACACTAAATGGACATGTGTCTGGACAGTACTACGGTTTCCGGATGCGCGACAAGGTTCGCACCGAATCCGGCGGACGGTGTGTCAGCTGTCGGTGGCGGGCGTGGCCAGCAATCGTCGCGCGCAGATCTCGAGCAGATCGGCGACTTGCGCGTAGGACAGCAGGCCCATCCCGCCCTGGAGAAGCGCCCCGGAGTACAGCAATTCGAGCGCGGCCAGGCTCTCTGGATCC
>NZ_JBHWZY010001310.1:0-1273 GCF_042727815.1 Nocardia sp. NPDC060220 | reverse complement strand
GCATGCTCACACGCAAGCCCGACGCCGGCGGCGTGTTCGAGTACTGCCCCAACATCCGCGACCCGCACGCCGAGCACCTCGACGACGTGCGCGCCGTGCTCACCGGTGACGGCACCCGGTTCATTCGCGCGCTGGAACTGCGCCCCGGCGATCTGCAGCTGTTCAAGGGCCGCTTCTCCCTGCACCGCGTCACCGAGGTGGCCGGTGCGAGCCAACGACATTCGGCGATTTTCGCCTACACGGACCGTCCAGGGGTGATCGGCACGGTCGAACGCACCAGGCAGTTGTTCGGCCGTGTCCTGCCCGACCACGTGGCCGCCGCGGCCGACGCCGTCCGAGGTGACCGACTGCTCGACTGAGAGGAACCGCCCATGTCCGTTCCGTTGCACACCACCGGTAAAGCATCCTTCGACGACATCTACGAAAGTCCGGATCCGCGTGCGTACTTCGCACGGATGAACGAGCTGGACTACCGGATCCCGGAACTGGCGAAGCCGCACTTCGCCGAGCAGTTGCGCCAGCTGCGGGCCGCTCGGCCGGGCCGGATCCCGACGGTGCTCGACCTCGGCTGCTCCTACGGGGTGAACGCGGCACTGCTGCGCACCGGCACCACCGTCGACGAATTGGCCGGGCACTACCGCGATCACGTCGACACCGACAAGATCGGGTTGATCGCCGCCGACCGGGAGCGGTTGCGCGGCGACCTGATGCCCGACGTACGCTTCATCGGGATGGACGCCGCACGCCCGGCGCTGACCTACGCCCACGCCGCCGGACTCCTGCACGACTACGTGCACGCCGACCTCGAGGCCACCGAGCCCACCGAGGCACAGCGCCGTGTGCTCGCCTCCGCCGATCTGGTGATCTCCACCGGATGTGTCGGCTACATCACCGAGAAAACCCTGTCCAGGGTCGCCCAAGCAGATCCGCGCAAGCGACCGTGGATGGCGCATTTCGTGTTGCGGATGTTCGATTTCGGTCCCATCGCCGAGGAGTTGGCCGCGCTCGGCTATCGCAGCGAGCAACGTCCCGGTATGTTCCAGCAGCGGAGGTTCGCCTCGTCGCAGGAACGTGAACAAGTGCTGGATGCGTTGGCGGCCAAGGGAATCGACACCACCGACCACGAAGCCGAAGGCTGGCTCTACGCCAACCTGTTCCTGTCCCGCCCGCATCCCATCGAGACCTGAGGACTTGGATTGAACCAACCCACGTTCGCCGCCGAAGACACGCTGCCCCGGGTACCGCTGCCGAGTCTGGACGACAGTTGCGCGCG
>NZ_JBHWZY010001309.1:0-1275 GCF_042727815.1 Nocardia sp. NPDC060220 | reverse complement strand
GCTTCACCACGATCCCGTCGGCGGTGCGCTCCACCGCGTCGGCGCGAGCGTGCTTGACCAGCTCGACGCCGCGTTCGGCGAGGGCTTCCTCGAGCACGAGGGCAGCGTCGGCGTCCTCGCCGGGCAGCACGCGGTCGCGGCTCGACACGAGCTTCACCCGCACACCCATCTCGGTGTAGGCGGACACGAATTCGGCGCCGGTGACACCGGATCCGACGACGACCAGCGTCTCGGGCAGTTCCGGCAGGTCGTAGAGCTGGCGCCAGTTCAGGATCCGCTCACCGTCGGGCTCGGCGCCGGGGAGCACCCGCGGGCTCGCGCCGGTCGCGATCAACACGACCTCGGCCTCGAACTCCTCGGAGCTCCCGTCGGCCAGGTTCGCGCGCACGCGATGGGCCAAACCCGGTGCGGGCCCGACCAATTCGCCATAGCCAGGAAGTAGTTGCACACCCGCGGCCTGCAATTTGGCGCGGATATCGGAGGACTGTGCCAGTGCGAGCGCCTTGACGCGCGCGTTCACCTCGGGCAGATGCACCTTGGCCTGATCGGCATCGATATTGATGCCGAGGTCGCGCGCGCGACGCAGGTCGGTGCGCAGGCCCGTCGAGGCGATGAAGGTTTTCGACGGCACGCAATCCCACAGCACACAGGCGCCACCGATACCGTCGGCGTCGACCAGGGTCACCGTGGCCCCGTGCTGAGCGGCTACCAGCGCCGCCTCGTATCCGGCCGGTCCACCGCCGATGATCGCAATCCGTGCCACCAGTCACGCTCCTTGTGCTCGCCTGATCGGACCTGCCCCTTGTGAGGGCTCGTCCGTGCTGTCGCCCCATCATTTCAGGTGCTCTGTGACGTGCCCGGGTCGGATCGGTGAACAACGGTGCGCGTGTTCTGTGCCACGTTCGGCACCACCGGCAAGTGTGACCGTCAGCCGATCTGGGTGGGAGACAGGAATTCCACCGTGGTTATTGGCTACAGTTCGATGGTGCCGATCTATGCCGCCTACGGGTCCAACATGGACTCGACGCAGATGCTGGAACGCTGCCCGCATTCGCCCATGTCCGGGACCGGGTGGCTGGAGGGTTGGCGCCTGACCTTCGCCGGTGACGACATCGGCTGGGAAGGGCCGTTGGCCACCGTCGTCGAGGATCCCGGCTCCCGGGTGTTCGTCGTGCTCTACGACGTCTCCCCCGAGGACGAGGACAGCCTCGACCGCTGGGAGGGCTCCGACTTCGGCATCCACAAGAAGATCCGGATCCGGGTCACCGGCACCCC
>NZ_JBHWZY010001308.1:0-1277 GCF_042727815.1 Nocardia sp. NPDC060220 | reverse complement strand
TCTGCTTCGACTTCCGCTCGAATACTTCCTCACTCGCGACCCTGGCGACCTCACCTATCGCACTCGATCCGCTTCCCGGTTGAAACACATTGCATCGGTGACCACCATCGGAGCTGCATTCGACGCGGTTCTCGTAGTCGCGTACATCGCGGTGGTCGCTTCTCGGAACATTTGGCTGTCATTGGTTTCAGGTTTCTGCGTTGCGCTGTTCGCGATCATCATCCGAGCATCCTGGACTCGGCAGCGTGAGTTGTCCGCTGATGCGCTCGAAGCGCAGATCGCCGCATCGAGCAATTCGCAGGAGATCTTGTCGAATATTCAGACAGTCAAGGCTCTCGGGGCGGAGCGCATAGCCCGAGCCAAGTGGTTCAATGCCTTCTCCGACGAACTATCCGCCGGGACCCGAAAGCGACGACATGAAGGCGCGATGTCCGCGTTGATATCGACGTTGCAATTCGCGACGCCGCTGGTGATACTTCTGGCCGGCTGGGTCTCTGCGAGCTATTCGACCGCCGGACTTGCCGATGCGGTGACCCTGAGCGCGGTGAGCGCGGGCCTGTTCGTCTCTCTGAGCAATATTGCGTTCGCGGCGTCCACCCTGGTCGATATGATGCCAGAGCTATCTCGCATCGATGACGTTCTGAGTGCACCGAGCGAGTCGGCGGCAGGCGAGTTCCCCGCCCTCGACATTGCCCCCGAGGTGACAGTATCCGACCTGAAATACACCTACCCGGGCGAGGTTGATCCCGTTATTTCCGGGTTGAACGGGAGATTTGGACGTGGCTCCTTTGTCGCGATCACCGGGCCGTCCGGAGCGGGAAAATCAACATTCGGACTACTGATGGCCGGGCTTCTGCAGCAGCAATCCGGCTTCATTCGCATCGAAGGCGTCAGCCTCGATGAGATCGATCGTATTGCTTTCCGTCGACGCATCGGTTATGTAGATCAGAACAGTGCGGTGCTCGCGGGCAGTATTCTGAATAACATCAAAATGGGTAACGAAAATGCCTCGCTAGAAGAAGTTCGCGAAGCTGCTCGAATAGCGTTGATCGATGAATTCATTATGGCGCTGCCGATGAAATATGAAACTCTGCTCGGATATGGTGGTTCAGGCATATCCGGTGGACAGCGGCAACGCATAGCGCTGGCGCGGGTGCTGGTAAGGAAACCCTCGTACCTGATACTCGATGAGGCTACCAGTGCGGTCGACGCCGAGAGCGAGCGCAGAATTTTCCGAAATCTGAAGTCGCTAGGAATGACGGTGGTCGCGATAGGGC
>NZ_JBHWZY010001307.1:0-1278 GCF_042727815.1 Nocardia sp. NPDC060220 | reverse complement strand
GGCCCGGCAGTCCGGACGTTGCACCCTAATTGGGCGTGGCGACGACATCGTGAACGAGGAGAATTCCTCGCAGGTCTTGGTCGCGGACCTGGCTCGGCCGTCGACGATCTCGAAACAGAAAACCGACACCGGGCGTGCCGTGAAGAACTTCGCCCCTGACCCCCGCTGACGTGTGCCCGGACCGGGGCTCTGCCCAAGCGAAGCTCCGGTTGGCGTGCGCTATTTTTTCGATTTGCGACGCGTGAGGCGGGGATAAGCCCGCAAGACGAGGCTCAAGAGCAGGGCGGTTCCCGGATTGCTGGGGTTGATGTACTCGCGAATCGAATCGATACGACCGTCGCGAATATGTGCTATCCAGCAGTAGCCGTCGATGTTCAGCCGGACGCCACGGACGACGGCCTTTCGCTCGTACTCGACCACGACATGATCGTCGTTTCTGAACCAGCTGGTGATCCGCACCGAGGGCTCGCCGTCGTGCGAATCGGTTCCTCCCGAGACGGTGAGTGCCCCGACGACGTCCTCCCGGCCCTTCCATGTGTGACCGATCGGGACGAGAGTGAACTCGCAGTCATCCGTCAGCAGCTCACCGAACGTTTCGTAGTCGTGGTCGGCGATAGTCTCCAAGTATCGTTCGACAAGATCTTCGGAGCCGGTTTCGCTCGACGTCATTCGCACTTCTCCTCATTCGCTTGCGGGTGAACATGCCGACACACGGTCGGCGTCGGTTATCGGGATATCGCGGGTGATGCGGGGGAGGGAGGCCTGAGGCGGCTCAGCCCCGTTCGAGTTCCCCGCGCACGGTGGCGGCGATGCGGGTGAGCGCGGTCCCGAGGTTGCGGCGCTGAGCGGCGGTCAGCGGATCGAACACGAGCCGCTTCACCTGCGCCACGTGCTCCGGGGCGCTGTCGGCGAGCTTGCGGCGGCCGCCGTCGGTGAGGGTGGCGAAGGTGTATCGGCCGTCGCTGGGGTCGGGTCGGCGGGTGACCCAGTCGCGGGCTTCGAAGCGGTCCATGGCTTTCGACAGCCGGGGCTGGGTGCTGTCGCAGACCCGGGCGAGGTCGCTCAGGCGCATCGTGTCGTCGTCGGCCATCGACAGCCTGGCCAGCACCCCGTACTCGAAGTTGGAGATGCCCGCGTCGCGTTGTAGCTGACGGTCGAGAGCTGCGGGGAGGGCGGTGACGACCGTGAGGAGCGCCTGCCACAGCTCCTGTTGGTCCTCATCGAGCCAGGGTGACGGGGTGTTCATGCGCTCATCGTACTTGCCCAGGAAACACGTAC
>NZ_JBHWZY010001306.1:0-1288 GCF_042727815.1 Nocardia sp. NPDC060220 | reverse complement strand
CTGCTCGCCGCCCATCCCACCGCGGACCCTCGCTGACCGATCACTGTGCACCCCGAACGACGGCTCAAGCCGGGACGTACTCGGCTGCCACGTCGAGAATCCAGGTGACATCGAAGCGATCGCTCAGCATCCCGAAGGCGGGCGCCCACTGAGCTGGGCCGAATGCCTCGATCACCGTCGCGCCCTCGGCGAGGCGTTCCCACAGCGCGCCGACCTCCTCGACGGTCTCGCCGCGCACCGAAAGGAAGAACCGCTCCTCGGTGATGGTGGTGCCGTTGTCGCGGCGGGTGGTGGGCGTGGCCGCAGCGGCAGGGGAGTCGTGGCCGGGCACGTCGTAGGCCATAACCCGGAATCCGTTGTCGGCAATGACCTGACCGAAGACCACCTTGGCGGCGTCGGGCAGTTCGGTCGGCATGCCGAAGTCGGCGTAGGTGGCGAGGGTCAGCCGGCCACCGAATACCGACTGGTAGAACTCCAGGGCCGCACGGGCCTGGCCGTGGAAATTCAGGTGGGCAACAGTATTGACCGTCATGTCTGATCAGTGTCCCTTCGAGTGGTGTGCGCCGCCGGGGGGCGACGAATTCCACACTGTCACCGGTAGCGGACAGGGAATGTCCGCTACTCCTGGCAATCTGGAACCGTGCCGACATCGACTTCGACGGCGACTTCGCGCCGCCTGCTCTCACTGCTGTCTTTGCTGCAGGTCCGCAGGGACTGGCCAGGAGCTCTATTGGCCGAGCGGCTCGATGTCAGCGCGCGCACGGTGCGCCGCGACGTCGACCGTCTGCGCGAGCTCGGCTATCCCATCCAGGCGATCAAGGGCCCCGAGGGCGGTTACCGGCTGGAGGCAGGCAGTGAACTACCGCCGCTGTTGTTCGACGACGAGCAAGCCGTCGCGCTCGCGGTGGCGTTGCGCATCGCGGTCGGGACCGGGGCGGGCATCGAAGAAGGCGCCGCGCGAGCCCTCGCCACCGTGCGACAGGTCCTACCGGCGAGGTTGCGGGCGCGAGTCGACGCGCTCGAGCTCGCCGCGAGCGGTGCCGATATCCAAGTCGACACCCGAATTCTGGTGGAACTGAGCACCGCGATTCGATCCGCGGCGGAAGTGCGCTTCGACTATCAGGGGTCTGCACACACAACCGAGTTGCGCGCGCCGCGCCGCGTCCAACCCCATCATCTCGTGGTTCGGAACGGGCGTTGGTACCTGATCGGCTGGGATCCCGAGCGCGCGGGCTGGCGGAGCTTTCGCATCGATCGGATGAGTTTGCGCATCCCCCACGGCCCGCGC
>NZ_JBHWZY010001305.1:0-1289 GCF_042727815.1 Nocardia sp. NPDC060220 | reverse complement strand
GGGTTCCTGCGCCGTGCCGCCACCATGACCCGACCCATCGACGTGCGCCTGTTCCTGCGTGGCGCGTCCGCCGCCGACTCCGACGCCTCGGTGTCGGTGCCCGTCGTCGGCGACATCGCGGCGGGCACTCCGATCCTGGCCGAGCACAACCCCGACGACGTCATGACCCTCCCGCGTGAACTGGTCGGCCGCGGTGAGGTTTTCGGCTTGCGGGTGCGTGGCGACTCCATGATCGATGCCGCGATCTGCGACGGCGACCTCGTGGTGGTGCGTAGTCAGCGCGAGGCCAACTCCGGCGATATCGTCGCGGCGATGATCGGCGAGGAAGCTACGGTCAAGGTGTACCGCCGCCGCAACGGGCACGTGCAGCTCGAACCGCGCAACCCCGCCTACTCCGTGATCGACGGTGACGAAGCCGTCATCCTGGGCCGCGTCGTGTCGGTGATGCGCCGACTCTGAGGTCGCTACGCCGGGCCGAACCAGTCCAGCGACTGGCCGTGCGGCCCGGCGAAAGCCAACGGCTCGTCGTCGAGGGCGAGCACCAATCGGGCCGCTGTGCTCTCGCGCGGGGGCAACCGGTCGGCCAGCGTGCTGAGAACCCCGGTGCCCTCTTGCGACACCCAGTGGCAGGGCAGGTCCCGCACCGTCACCCGGAAGTCCGCCCGCGCCTGAGGGGACAGGTAGGTCAGCACAGCACTGTGGAAAACCACTACGGTGCTGGCGCGTGGCGCCGCGAGTACCAGCTCGGTGACCTGCTCGTTCAGGTCGCCGGTGACGATGGCCGGTGGTTCCGCCGCCGCGATCGCGCAGGCCGAACGCAAGCGCGACAGCCGCTCGTCCTGTCCCGGCCAGACCAGCGCGGACAGCCACTGCCGGTCGTCGCTGTTGCCGGCATCGAGCGGGTTCAGATCTACTCCTGCCCGATGGACGACCCGGGGGAGCCGGTCCGGGATCGGCACCGCTCCGGTTGTCCTGCAGGTCAACACAACCGATGACGGACCGTCTGCCGGATCCAGCGCGGCGGTGTTGTAGCGATAACTGAAACGGTCCGGGTACAGGCACAGTCCGGCCGATGCTCCGACCTCGATGAGCGACAGGGGTCCGGGCAGGCGGGCCAGCACCGGCAGCAGGGTGGCCGCCCGGCCCGCCTCGTTCGTCTGTGTACGTCTGCGCAGCGCGGTCGCGGAGATCGCCGACCAGTTCTCGCGCAGTTGGTCGCGGAACTCGTGATAGGGAACCGCGGTCGCGCCGTGCACTCGCGCGGCGGCCAGGATCAGGTTGGGTTGCTG
>NZ_JBHWZY010001304.1:0-1290 GCF_042727815.1 Nocardia sp. NPDC060220 | reverse complement strand
CTTCATGACGGCTCCTAACATGAACGATGCATTCACATTAAAGTGAACCAGTCGTTCATGTTATTGGCAAGGCACTAGAGAAGGATGGCACCGAGATGACCGACCGACCCCTGCGCGCGGACGCGCGGCGCAATCGCGAGGCAATCGCCGCTGCCGCACGCGAACTCGTCATCCGCGAAGGGCCGGGCATCGGCATGGACGAGATCGCTATGGCAGCGGGTGTCGCCACGGGCACCCTGTATCGGCACTTCCCGACCAAGCAGGATCTGATCGCGAGCATCGTGGCCGATCTGGCCGAGGGCATCGACCGGTCGCTGAACTCGGCGCTCGCCAGAGCCGAGGACGGGACCAGCTCGGCCATCGACGAGGTGATCGCACTACTGCGCCACGTGATGATCGACATGCGGCAGGAACGCCTGCTCCGATTCGCCGTCGCCGGGGTGGCCGATGACTCACTCCGCGAGATCCAGGCGCGCGGGCGTGCCGCCGTCGAGCAGCTGGTCGCCGCCGCGCACCGCAACGATTCGCTCTACCCGGACGTCACCGCGGACGACGTGGTCCTCTTGCTGTCCACCGCGCCGACCGACGCCATGTCCGAGGTGGAGCAGTCGCGCTGGTTGACGCTGGCTCGCCGAGCACTCACACCGAACCCGGCCCCCGGAGTTCGGAACTCGGCGCGCAGCTAATAGTCGCGGCCGGTCAGACCGCGGTAGACGAAACGGGTGATCGACTCGATCGCCTCCTCGTCGGTGAGGGTCACCGAGCCGTCTTCGACCATGCGCAACATTCCGTCGACCGCGGCGAACATCATCGCCAGGCTGGCGTCGACCGTTCCCGGCAGGCGTAGCCCCCGTTCCGGGAAGTCCGCTACGTGGTCGGCGATGTCGGTGCGTTGTTCGGCACCGAAGCCCGCGATGATCCGGGCGAAATCCGGGCTGACCTGCGCCGCCTGGCCCATCGCGCGCAGGACCGAGGCGTGTTCGCGGGCGAAGGTCCAGTAGCCGCGCACGTGGTAGCGGACCGCCGCCGGGTCGGTGAAGTCGCCGTTGTGCTCCGGGTCGGCCGCTCGCTCGTCGCTTGCCACCGCCATATCGCGCAGAAGTGCTTGCAGCAGTTCCTCTTTGCTCGCGAAGTGGTTGTAGAACGAGCCGGCCGCGCGGCCCGCGGCGGTGGTGATGTCGGTGATCTTCGCGTTCAGGTAGCCGTGTTCGGCGAAGACCTGCCGGGCGGCGTCCTTGAGCGCCTGCTCGGTCTCCGCGGATTTCTCGCGCCTGCTGCCCACCACCGGAC
>NZ_JBHWZY010001303.1:0-1290 GCF_042727815.1 Nocardia sp. NPDC060220 | reverse complement strand
GCGGTGGGATGGGCGGCGAGCAGGGATTCCAGGTGCGTGCGCGACCAGCCACACAGTTCGTGCACGGTCGTGAGCAGGTCGATCCCGGCCGCGGTGAGCGAATAGTCGACGCGGGGGTTGGCGGAGTGGTGGTCGTAGCGGGCGACGATTCCGTCGGCTTCCAACCCAAGTAGCGTCTGGGTGAGCATCTTGTAGCTGATGCCGTCGACCGACCGATGCAACTAGCGCTTGCTCGAGGTAGGTGACAAAGAGTCGGGCGTAGGCCTTGTCATCGCCGGGCCGCAAAACGCGGTCAGCGCATACCGCGACACCATCGGACCGGTGATCGTGGACGACCTCGACGCGGCGAGGCAGTTCGTCACCGACATCGGCGGCGAAATCACCGGCGGACCAATTGTCTCGGCGACAGGTCGGGTGGTGTACGCGCGCCACCCGGACGGCACGAACGTCGAATACGTGCAGTGGGCAGCCGGCATCCGCTCGCACGTGCTCGACTGACAGCGGCGGGCCGCTCGACTCCAACTCAGAATCCTGTCGCTACGACAAGTTCTCCGGCGGAAATTCTCCGGAGGATGCAGTGACAGGGGCTGTTCGCCGCATCGATACTTGCTTCGACCCGGGTCGCGGGATGGCACCGGCGCCGCCCCCTCCATGCCCGGGGTCGCGGCGGTAGTGATGGCCGTCGCGATGAAGACGGCGCCGGAGTGCACGTGCGGGGCCCGCGATGAGATGAGGGACGGTGCGAGTACTCGCGCGGACAGCTGTTGGTCGACCGAAGACCGTGATCGCGGTGATCACGCTGTTACTCGTTCTCGCGGGTGCGGGTGGCGTCTCGCTGCAGCAGCGATTGTCCGGCGGCGGGTTCTGGAACGCGGACGCCGAATCCGCGCGCGCCGCGCGGATCTTGGCGGACGAGTACACCACAGGAACACCGAATGTCATTGTGCTGGTCGATGTTCCGGCCGCAGTAGGAACCATCGATACACCCGCGGTCGCCGCCACCGGTCTACGGCTGACCACCGAGCTGGCCGCGGTATCCGGTGTGCGTTCGGTGAGCTCGTACTGGTCCACCGGATCGCCAGAGTTCCTTCGCACTACCGATCGCGGCAAGGCGCTGGTCGCCGTGGATGTTCCCGGTGACGAGATCGTGGTGGACACCGTGGTGTCCCGGCTGATCGACAGCTACCGGGATCGAGACTACGGCGAGCTCCACCTGCGGCTGGGTGGCGCCGCGGTGAGCTACCACGATGTCACCGAACAACTGTCGCATGACATGAAAGTCAGTGAGGC
>NZ_JBHWZY010001302.1:0-1291 GCF_042727815.1 Nocardia sp. NPDC060220 | reverse complement strand
CCGCCGAGCGGGTACCCTTGACCTATGCGTCGGCCACAACCCGTGACCGGCGGCTATCGCTTAGGCCCCTCACTTCGATCAATGCCTGAGGGCGCGACTTAGGATCACTCACAGGCCGAACAGCATCGAGGCGACAGCCCTAGGCGCGCAGCGCCGGGTTTTTCGGCGTCTCGATTCCGGACTCGCCGAAGAGTGCGACCGAGCAGCGCCCTCGACGAGGCAAGATCGAGGTTCCCAGGCCGAGAACCCGCGGCATCAGCTGCTGATAATCAACAGGAGGACCCCCGGTGGCCATCACCGATATTCAGGCCTTCGCCCATCTGACGGCGGCCGACATCGAGACACTGGGGAAAGAACTCGATTCGATCCGCCGTTCGGTGGAGACCTCCCGTGGCGAGCGCGACGCCCGCTACATCCGCCGCACCATCGCCGCCCAGCGAGCTCTCGAGGTCGCCGGGCGCGCGGTGCTGTTCGGCAGCCGCAACCGCTGGGCGTGGCTGGGCGGCACCGCGATGCTCTCGGTCGCCAAGATCATCGAGAACATGGAGCTGGGCCACAATGTGAGCCACGGCCAATGGGATTGGATGAACGATCCCGAGATCCACTCCACCACCTGGGAGTGGGACATGACCGGCACCTCGGCGCAGTGGCGCCGGGCGCACAACTATTCGCACCACACCTACACCAACGTGCTCGGCAAGGACGAGGACCTCGGCTTCGGCATTCTGCGGATGACCCGCGACGAGGCGTGGCGTCCGGTGCATCTGGTCCAGCCCGCCGCCAATCTGCTGTTGGCCGCGACCTTCGAGTGGGGTATCGCGCTGCACGATCTCGGCATCGAGAAGGAGCTGGCCGGCGTCAAGGGCGCCACGATGACCTCGCCCCCCGATATCGAGTTCTACCGCAAGGCGGGCCGCCAGGTCGCCAAGGATTTCGTGATCTACCCGGCGCTGACCGGCCCGGCCTGGAAGTCGACGCTCAAGGCCAACGCCACCGCCAACCTCGTCCGCAACCTCTGGTCGTACGCCGTGATCTTCTGCGGCCACTTCCCCGACGGCGCGCAGAAGTTCACCGCCGAGCAGCTCGACGGGGAGGCCCAGGGCGAGTGGTACCTGCGCCAGATGCTGGGCAGCGCCAACTTCAAGGCCGGCCCCGTGATGGCGTTCATGAGCGGCAACCTCTGCTACCAGATCGAGCACCACCTGTTCCCCGACCTGCCGAGCAATCGATACTCGGAGGTGGCGGTCCGGGTGCGCGAACTGTGCGACAAGTACGACCTGCCCTACACCAC
>NZ_JBHWZY010001301.1:0-1291 GCF_042727815.1 Nocardia sp. NPDC060220 | reverse complement strand
GGTTCCCGTTCCCTGCTCCCGCGCCGCCGAAGCCGCTGCCTGTACCATCGCCACCCTGGCCTCCTACGCCCCCTTCATCCGCGACTACTTCGCCATCCCCGACACCCGCAAGGTCGTCTTCGGCATCTCCTTCGGCCACCCCGACACCACCCACCCGATCAACACCTTCCGCACCGCCCGAGCCCCCCTCGAGGACCAGATCACCTGGCACACCTCCTGACCCACCCCGCGGATCAAGATCACCACGCGCTGGTGGCGGCCGGCTCTCGACCGATGCTCGTGTCAGAGCGTGGTGATCAATTGTCCAGCGTGCGCGCGGTCATTCCGGGGCCCGCTTCGGGCTCGATGTCGCGGGCGGTGACGTCGGCCGCGCAGGTGTCGCAGGTCAGGTGGGTGTGGGCTTCGCCGGCGCACCCTCGGTGCCGGTATTCCACCGGTGGTCCGTCTGGTGCCATGTATGTGTCGCCCCAGTCGCGGACAGCCATCAGGATCGGATAGATGGCGTGGCCTTTCTCGGTGAGGCGGTATTCCTCGTAGACGCCGTCATCGGCCGGACGTTTCACCAGGATCTCGTGTTCGACCAGCCGATCGAGGCGGTCACGCAGCCGGCTTCGCGAAATACCGAGCGCGCTCTGGAACGCATTGAAACGGCGCACACCGGCGAAGCTGTACTTCAGGATCAGCAAGGTCCAGCGATCCCCGAAGATCACCAGCGGCCGCGTGATCGAGCACGGGACATCTGCGAGTTCCTCATAGCGCACCCTGCCATTATCCCCCGAACGAGCACGACAGCGGCGCGGTAGACCGGGTTCGTCCCCGCACCGACTGCCTGACCCAGCACGACGTCGGGCCCCGGGATCGATCTCCCAGGGCCCGAAGTTGTTGTGTCAGTTCAGATCACAGGGGGATGTTCTTGTGGTGACTCTTGCGGGCCGGAGCCGCCGCGAGGGCCGCGGCGATGATGCTGCGGGTCTTGGCGGGGTCGATGACCTCGTCGACGACGCCGATGGCGACGGCGCGTTCGACGCCGCCTGCGAGCTGCTCGTGCTCGGCGGTGAGGCGCTCGTGGAGGGCTTCGCGCTCGGATTCAGGGGCGGCGGCGAGTGCCTTCTTGTGCAGGATGCCGACGGCGGCCTTGGCGCCCATGACGGCGACTTCGGAGCCGGGCCAGGCGTAGACGGCGGTGGCGCCGAGGGCGCGGGCGTTCATCGCGATATAGGCGCCGCCGTAGATCTTGCGGGTCACCAGGGTGACGCGCGGAACGCGGGCTTCGGCGAAAGCGTGCAGCAGC
>NZ_JBHWZY010001300.1:0-1292 GCF_042727815.1 Nocardia sp. NPDC060220 | reverse complement strand
GCGCATATCCGCCTGGAAAGATCGGCCCTCGGTCCGGTCGGCGGTTCCCAACCCATGTCACTTGACCCTTCGGTAGATGGTGCGCAGGATCGGCCCGACCAACCCGCGCGGGGTGTACTGGCCGCCGACGGTCTGTACCTTGGCGAAGATGCCGGGGACTACACGGCGGCGACCGCCTGCCATGCCCGCGATCGCATCGTTCGCGGCCTGTTCGGCGCTGACCCACAGCGGGCCCGGCACCATCCGGTCCAGGTTCGGAACCTCAGCCACCTCGGCGTATTCGGTCCGCACCGGCCCCGGCGCGAGCAAGGTGCACTGCACGCCGGTGCCGGCCAATTCACCGTGCAGCGATTCGGCGAAGGTGTTGGCGAAGGCCTTGCTGGCGGCGTAGGTGGCATTGTTCGGGCCGGGCTGGTTGCCCGCGGTGGATCCGGTGATCAGGATCGCGCCCGCGCGGCGGGCGAGCATGCCGGGCAGTACGGCGAGCGTGAGGTCGTGTACGGCAACGGTATTCAGCTCCACCTGCTGGCGTTCCCTGGCCGGGTTCGCGGTCGCCAGCGTGCCGTAGGTGGCGAAACCGGCGTTGTTGCACAGGACGGCGATCTCGCGGGTGGCGAGTTCCTCGCACAGTGTCGCGCGCTCGTCGCGGTCGGACAGGTCGACGGCGCGGACCTCGGCGTCGACGCGGTGACGTTCGGCAAGCCGATGGGCCAACTCGTGCAACCGGTCTTCGCGGCGGGCCACCAGGATCAACGAGTATCCGCGACCGGCCAGGCCGTCGGCGAGGGCTTCGCCGATCCCGGAGGAGGCTCCGGTGACGACGGCCCGCAGGCCGGGAGTGGGAGTGGGCAGGCTCATGAGTTGCTCCTCGGTGATCAGAATTGGGTGAGCGTGCGGGCGGTCACGGTGGTCCCGGCGGCGACCAGAGTCCGGATCGCGCCCGGTCCGCTCACCTGACGCTCGCCGGCCGCGATGCGCCGGAAATTCGCCGCGTGCCAGGCCAATTGGAGATAGGAGTTGATCGGCGTCGCGCCCTTGATCGGGATGCGCGGCGCCGTGGGCAGCGTCTGCGGCTCCTGCGTACCGGCCAGCAGTTCGGCCGCGATATCGGGGCGCACCGCGAACGGGCGGCCGAGCCCGATCACATCGACCGCGCCCTGTGCCAGCACGTCGTTCATGAATTCGAGGGTGCGGACACCGCCGGTGAGCATGACCGGCATCGCCGATTCGGCGCGCAGATTCTCGGCGTAGCGCAGGAAGTAGGCCTCGCGCGCACGGGTGCTGTCCTGCAC
>NZ_JBHWZY010001299.1:0-1295 GCF_042727815.1 Nocardia sp. NPDC060220 | reverse complement strand
CCCCCTGTGTCCCGCATCCGATCCACGTAGCGTTTCGCGAGCTCCTCGATCCGCTCACCCATCGCCTTCATCGCCTTCGGACCGAACCACTCCGCCGCGATCGCCCGCACCACCCGATGCTGCGGATCATCCATATGGATCAGCGTCCGGATCCCGATCGCGGCTTGCATCTCGTCGGACTCCGCCGTCATCAACACAGGGCGCGGCCAGTTCGTGAACTGACTGTTCGCCCGCTCGACCGCCATCACGTCGGCGTGCTTGGTGATCGCCCAAAACGGTTTGTATCCGGCCACTTCCACGCGCGCCACCGGCTTGTCCGCCCGCAGCGCGGCCAACGCGGCATGCAAACGCGGCTCGTCGGCGTAGGCGGAGGGATCCGCCAGTACGTTCGCGGCCTCATCAACGATCGGCATCACTATCAGCACCTTTTCCCGTTCCGAGCTGGCAACCCAGCAACCACCACCTCGCACGCACCCGCGTCGACGGCGTTGTCTCGCCCACAAGACTGATTTATAGTTACCCTTACTGTCAAGCTTTCTGTAACTGCTACGGAGCGCTCGATCGGTGCGGTACCCTCGCCGCCCGCCGCCCCGCGTTCGAGGCCCTCACCTCGGCAGTCGCATTGCCGACCCGGATGCCGGTCAGATACTGTATGCCTTACAGTAAGTATTACTCCCAATACTCGTACGGTGTGACGAAGCCAGAGGTGAGCTGTGAACAGCCCAGTTGAGGACCGAGCAGAGACGATGGGGGACGTTCCCGATCCCCACGATCCCTACCCCTTCTTCGCCGCGCGGCGGCGCGTGGGCGGCGTATTCCACGGGACGGTGATGGACTACTCCAGAACCCCGAAGGAACTGCGCCCCACCGATACCTACGCCGTGATGTCGTGGTCCGCGGTGAACAAGGTCTTGCGCAACAACACGGTGTTCAGCACCCAGCTCTACGACGCGACGATCGGCGTGTTCATGGGCCCCACCATCCTGGCGATGAACGGGGCACCGCACCGCGCCCACCGCAACCTGGTGTCGGCGGCCTTCAAACCGCAGTCGCTGGCCGTGTGGGAACCCGAGGTGGTACGCCCGATCTGTGACGAACTCATCGACGAATTCATCGACGAGGGACGCGCGGACCTGGTCCGCGACTTCACCTTCGAGTTCCCCACCCGGGTCATCGCCCGCCTGCTCGGGCTACCGGCCGACGACCTGCCCTTCTTCCGGGACGCCGCCGTGGCGATCATCAGCTACGCGGGCAATGTCCCCAGGGCGCTGCAGGCGTCCAAGGAACTGAAGGAG
>NZ_JBHWZY010001298.1:0-1296 GCF_042727815.1 Nocardia sp. NPDC060220 | reverse complement strand
CCTCGGAACCTTGAAAGTCGATATTGCGGGAGGGGAGCCACTATCGAACCCTGCCCTTCCTCAGATATTCGACACTCTTGACCGACACTCCATATACGCCACTCTCACAACAAGCGCAGCAGCATCGCCGCGAATGAAGAGATGGCTAATTGACAATTGCACTCGTTTTGTGCGAATCGTAATATCCATAGATGGTCCGGAATCTCTCCATAACTCGCTACGCGGTCGACGCGACTCGTTTCTCTACGCATCAGAGCTCGCAGATAAGGTCCGGACCGCGGGTGGTTCGGTCAGGATAAATACAGTAATTACCCGCCAGCTCGCGCTTGAGCCGCAAGGCATCTCTGACCTGAGTGGTGTTGTAGCGAATATACGTCCCGCCGAGTGGATGCTGATCCAGCCTCATCCCGCAAACGAAAAGGAATCTTTCACGGATTACGCTATCACGTTCGAGTTGTTCGAGAGAAGTATCAGAAGAGCCCGCGAGCAGATTGAAGCGCAAGGGTCGGACGTTAAAATATTGGTACGCGATATAAAGAGGTACTCTGCGTACTGGCTGATCTATCCCGATGGAATACTTTCACGGCACACCGAGGGGCCGACGGACCTCTCGGGAGTCGATTTTGTTTCAGAAAGATTCGAGATAGTCCAAGATTATCTCGAATCGAACCGATCTCAGATCTAGCATCAAACGACGAGGAGAACCTTAAGTTGACCGTAATCACCAACCCCGACCACAGTCCCTTCGTATCGGCAGTACTTCAAAGCGTCGTAGACATGGCAAAAGCTCAAGGTGACTCGTCGGAAATAAAATCTCGCGATGCAGTTTCCGATCAAAAGGGATCCATAATTCTGGACATCGCTATCGGAATTGGCTCCGGAGCCGCATGGGAGCTGATACGTGCATCAATACAACGATTTAGAAATCGGGGCGACTACGAACCGGATATTCGTATTACAATCGGAGGCGAGGAGGCAACCATCGAGTACATCGAACGTCGAGGCCACGCGTAGATGATTGTATTGCTCGCCGCCGCAGTTTGTAGAGTGACGGACGCCGGATTTCAAGACATTGACTGCGCCGCTCTTGATGCAAACAGGATTTACGACACCCTTGCGCGGGTTTGTGGAGATATATTCGACCACAGAAGGAGTTCCGTTGTCGAAAATCCAACGGCTGAAGATTTCTATGGAATGGTGGCGAGCGTTTCTCTTGGACTTAGCGCTAATGACCAGCTAATAATATACTTCAGCGGGCATGCCGATGAAAAGGAAGGGATGGCGCGTTTGCTGTTC
>NZ_JBHWZY010001297.1:0-1298 GCF_042727815.1 Nocardia sp. NPDC060220 | reverse complement strand
TGGTACTGCACTCGACAGGGTGTGGGAGAGTAGGACACTGCCGGAACATCTTTGCGAAAGGCCCTCCAACTTCGGTTGGAGGGCCTTTTTGCGTTTTCCAGCCGGCCATCCCCGCGGTTCGGTCAATCTTGGTTTCTCCCAACCTGTCTGGCCGTCTGGGACTAGCCTGTGCGTGTGAGTGCAGAACTCCCGCCCAACGAGGGCGAGCCGAAGGCGCACGTCCATGGTCGTGCCAGCCTCGATGCGCAGCATCGCAGCACCCAGAACGAGTCGTACACCCGCCAAGTGCGATCCAGTACCAACTTCGGTGTGTGGCGACGTGACGCCGAGGTGAGCAGCAAGGGCACGAAGGAGAAGCGCCGCACCGTGCAATTGGTGGTGGCCGGTGGGTTTCTCGTCGCGGGGGTCGTCGGCGCAGCACTGGTCTTCATGGCGTTTCAACCCGACGCCAGCGGAGATGCGCCGGTGAAAGGCGGTGCCGTGACGTCGGTCGCCCAACCGGCCGCGCCGGTCGATGTCACCACGGCGGTCGTACCTACCGCAGTGAAACCGACTGTGAGTGCGACGATCTCGGCGCGCACGCCGACAGCTCTGCTGACGCAGCCATGCCCCGCCGGCACGGTCTGTTGGTGGGACATGCCCGACTTCAAAGACTTGCTTCACTCGCTACCGCACGGTGAGGTGCCCTCGATCGGACCGGAGAGCTGCCTGGAGTTGGGCGTCGCCAGTCTCGGCCCGCGGGGCGCCGGCTCGGTGGTCAACGGCGGCAGTGTCCCGCAGACGTTCTGGGAGAACGGCGACTGCACCGGACGTTCGTTCGTCATGAAGCCCGGAGAACAACTGGCGAAACTGCCGATCTTCCCCTTCTCCGTCAGCGGGTAGCGGCCGCACCCCTGTGCTCAGGGATTGGGTTCGGCGGTGCGCAGGAGTTGCAGCAGACCGTGCACGGCGGCTTCCTGCCCCGCCGACAGCGGATCAGTGGCGAAGTGCATCAACTCGTTCCGTACATCGCGCACCTGCTCCACCAGCTCCAGGACCTGACTGTGATCGAGGCGCCAGCCGAGCTTGCGCCAGCGAACCGGGTCGCGCAGTAGGTACACATAGCCACCGAAGGTCAGGTGCGCCGCTTCGGTGGTGTGGGCGCGCCTGTTCTTGGGGGCCGCGGCTTTGATGTCGTCGGGATCGAGATGATCGTTGGCGGCGCGGCGCAGCCGGTTCTCTGCCTCCTCGATCAGCACGAAAGGCTTTGCCAGCATGCCGAATTGGTGGGTGAGATCCGATGCGGTGAGGAGGCCTGT
>NZ_JBHWZY010001296.1:0-1306 GCF_042727815.1 Nocardia sp. NPDC060220 | reverse complement strand
GGCTCAGTCTGAGCCCGGCCGCACGAAGTCAGACGCCGACGTAGGCGGCCAGGTGTTCGCCGGTGAGGGTGGAGCGGGCTTCGACGAGGTCGGCGGGGGTGCCTTCGAAGACGATGTGGCCGCCGTCGTGGCCCGCGCCGGGGCCGAGGTCGATGATCCAGTCGGCGTGGGCCATCACTGCCTGGTGGTGTTCGACGACGATGACGGACTTGCCGGATTCGACGAGGCGGTCGAGCAGGCCGAGGAGTTGTTCGACGTCGGCCAGGTGCAGGCCGGTGGTCGGTTCGTCGAGGATGTAGACCCCGCCTTTGTCGGACATGTGGGTGGCGAGCTTGAGGCGCTGGCGTTCGCCGCCGGACAGGGTGGTCAGTGGCTGGCCGATGGTGAGGTAGCCCAGGCCCACTTCGGTGAGGTGGGTGAGGATCTTGTGGGCGGCGGGGGTGCGTGCCTCGCCGTCGCCGAAGAACGCGCGGGCTTCGTCGACGGGCATCGAGAGCACTTCGCTGATGTTCTTACCCGCGAAGGTGTATTCGAGGACTTCGGCCATGAAGCGCTTGCCCTCACACACCTCACACATCGTCGACACGCCGGCCATCATCGCCAGGTCGGTGTAGACCACGCCCGCACCGTTGCAGTTCGGGCAGGCGCCCTCGGAATTGGCGCTGAACATGGCGGGTTTGGCGCCGGTGGCCTTGGCGAACGCTTTGCGAATGTGGTCGAGCAGACCGGTGTAGGTGGCGGGGTTGCTGCGGCGTGAGCCCTTGATCGGGGCTTGGTCGACGGAGATCACGCCTTCGTCGATCGGGATCGAGCCGTGCACGAGCGAGCTCTTGCCCGAGCCCGCGACGCCGGTGATCGCCACCAGAATGCCGAGGGGGATGTCGACGTCGACTTTGTCGAGGTTGTTGGCGGTGGCGCCACGAATCTGCAAGGCGCCGGTCGACTTTCGCACCGAGTCCTTGACCGTGGCGCGGTCGTCGAAGTGGCGGCCGGTGACGGTGTCGCTGGCGCGCAGCCCGTCGACGGTGCCCTCGAAGCAGATGGTGCCACCCTTGGACCCGGCGGCGGGGCCGAGGTCGACGATGTGGTCGGCGATGACGATCGTTTCGGGCTTGTGCTCGACGACGAGCACCGTGTTTCCCTTGTCGCGCAGGCGCAGCAGCAGGTCGTTCATCCGCTGGATATCGTGCGGGTGCAGGCCCGCGGTGGGCTCGTCGAAGACATAGGTGACGTCGGTGAGCGAGGAGCCGAGGTGCCGAATCATCTTGACGCGCTGGGCTTCACCGCCCGACAGGGTGCCCGAAGG
>NZ_JBHWZY010001295.1:0-1307 GCF_042727815.1 Nocardia sp. NPDC060220 | reverse complement strand
GACATCCTGGGTGGTGGCCCCGTAGGAGCCGAGGTTCAGTATCGCGCCGGAAATTCCGAGCAGGTGCTCGACGTGCGCGACAAATCCCGCGAAGGAGCCGTCGGCGTTGACCGAACCGCCGCGCCCCTCCGCGAAACTGTCACCGAGCACCATCAGCTCATACGTTGGCACCGAGCAATTTCGCGATGCGTTCCGGCGCGAAGAATTCCTCGCCGGTCATTCCGCCGCCGACCATCGCATAGAAGTCCGTGGCATATTCTTCGTTCTTTTCCAGCGCACGGAAAACGGCCAGCAATTGCGGAGTCAGTTCCAGCGTGGAAATCGTGCAGGTGAACTCGAAACTCGACTGCGATTTCTCGTCACGCTCGCGCTGGTAATCGGCGAGCGCCTCGGCCATCGGTCGCTGATCGCTCAGACCCTCGTGCACCCGCTCGGCCAGCAGCGCCGCGTAGTCGAACGCGTCGGAGATGCCGAGCCCGGTGAACGGGTCCTTGTGGTACCCCGCGTCCCCGACCAGCGCCCAGCCTTCGCCGTGCGACTGGCGGCGGTAGTTGTCCGGGTACCGCATCGGGGTGAAACGCTCCTCGCGCTTGCCCTTGGTGACCAGTTCCTCGGCGAACTCGGGCAGGATCTCGCGAGCGACCTTCACGAAGTTGGCCTCGACGTCGGCACGGAAATCAGCGTAGGTGTCGATCTTGCGCATGACCGCCACGAGGGTCTGGTCGTTGTGGGTCGGCCAGATGCCGATCTGCTGCTTGTCGCCGATCCGGCTGTGGAACTCCGACACCGACAGGCCGCTGAAGTAGCTGTAGTAGATGAAGCACTCGGCCGCGACCTTCGTGTAGGTCTCGGCGCCGACAGCGTTGGCGACGAACGAGTTGGTGCCGTCGGCACCGATCACGATGCGGGCCCGCTCCTCGGCGATCTCACCACCGGCGACCGAACCGCGAATACCGACGACCACACCGTCTTCGATGATCAGTTCGCTGACGGTGTACCCGGTACGCACCTCGGCGCCGGCCTCCCTGGCACCCTCGACCAGGATCGCGTCGAGTTCGGTGCGCCGCGGCGCGTAGGTGGCGTCGATGCCCTGGATGGGATCGGCGAACCCCGCGATGACGATGTCGAGGTAGGACACCGTCATGCGCTTGATCGCCGGCACACCGGTGGCGATCAGCTTGTCGAGCAGGCCCCACTGGGCCAGCCGGGCCAGCCCGCGCTGCTGAATGTAGTGCGTCGAGATGGTGTCGCTCGGGAACGTGGCACGGTCGACCACCAGGACTCGATGCCCCTGCCTCGCCAGCAAC
>NZ_JBHWZY010001294.1:0-1308 GCF_042727815.1 Nocardia sp. NPDC060220 | reverse complement strand
GTCCTGCACCACGCCGGTCATCGCCGGCGCTTCGTAGTTGCCGCCGGAGACCTCCAGCAGATCGATCCCGAGCTGCTCGAGGGCGAGTGCGATATCGAGCGATTCGCGCTCGTCCAGTCCCCCGCTCTGGAAGTCGGCGGAGTTGAGCTTCACCGAGAGCAGTGCGCGTGGCCCGATGGCTGCGCGCACGTCGGCGACGATGTCGAGTAGCAGTCGACGACGATTCGCCGGGCTGCCGCCGTATCGGTCGGTTCGCTGGTTGGCGATGGGAGAGAGGAACTGCGAGAGCAGATATCCGTGCGCGGCATGCACCTGCACACCGGCGAAACCGGCCTCGACCGCCAATTCCGCGGAGCGTACGAAGCGACGTCGCAGGTCGGCGATGTCGTCGAGCGGCAACGCGCGCGGCTTGCGCAGGTTGTAGCCGATCGTCCCCGGACGCAATGCCGAAGGGCCCACCGGAAGCCGGTTCAGCGGGCCGATCGCAACTCGGCCGGGATGGTTGATCTGCATGACCATCACGGCACCTTCCCGCGACCCCGCGCGCGCCCAGTTGCCGACGGCTTCGAAGTGGCGATCGTCTTCGAGTGTCACATTGCGGGGTTCGACATAGGCGCGGCGATCGATCATCACGTTGCCGGTGATCAACAGACCCGCGCCGCCGCGACCCCACGCACTGTAGAGACGGGTCAGCGTCTGGCTGGGCGCACCGTTGATCTCGCCGAGCTGTTCACTCATCGCCGCCTTGGCGATGCGGTTGGGCAAAGTCACCCCGCACGGCAGGGTCAAGGGGCTACCGACGGCGATCGTCCGGGGTGCACGATTCTTGGGAGGCATGGAAGGGGCTCCTGTGTAGTGGGTTGGGAGTCAAGCGATCCGACGGGCGACGGCGAGGACTGGGCTCACCACGATGCGGGTCAGCCTGCGTGGCGCAACCGGCACGGGTTCTGGGCTCGCAGGTTCCGTCGCCGTCGTGACGGAACTGCGCAACAGCAGGATCCGCAATGTGGACAGCTGGGTGAGCACGCGCACCAGCCATCGGCCGCGCAGCACCTCCCAGCGCAATTCCGGTCCACCGGCGAGGATTTCACCGGAGGGTTCGGAGACGATCGAGTAGAGATCGCCGAGCGGGGTGCGTACTTGCTGTTGCAGCAACGCCGCCTCGGCGAGTAGCCGGGAGCTGTTCATCAACAACATGCCCGCGCCGGAACGCGGCGCGACCAGTCCGGCGAAGGAGAGGTTGGCCAGGCCAGGCGCGAAAGTGTGCGACACCAGCCGCGGCTGCCCGTTCTCCCAGGTGAGCAGCCC
>NZ_JBHWZY010001293.1:0-1309 GCF_042727815.1 Nocardia sp. NPDC060220 | reverse complement strand
CCCTCCCGGCGGGCACTCCTTCGTCGCACCCTCTGGTCGGTCCAGATCGAGGCGGCCGAGAAACTGCCCTGGGGGATGGCAATGACTTCCTACATTACGGCGTGGCCTCGGGGTGTTCGGTGAGGCCCGGCGCCGATCGGTGTCAGCCTCGCTGGGCGAGGCGTTCCACGTACTTGGCGATGACGTCCACCTCGAGGTTCACAGTGGCGCCGACGGGGGCGGTGCCGAGGACGGTCAGGGCGAGGGTGGTCGGGATCAGGGAGACCTCGAACCAGTCACGGGATCCGTCGGCGTTCGGCTCGTCGTCGATGCCGAGCGCGGAGACGGTGAGGGAAACGCCGTCGACGGTGATCGAGCCCTTCTCCACCACATAGCGCGCGATGGAATCCGGCAGCGAGATCCGTACGACCTCCCAGTTCTCCGACGGGGTGCGTCGCAGCACGGCGCCGGTGCCGTCGACGTGGCCCTGTACGAGGTGGCCGCCGAGGCGGCTGTTCAATGCGGCCGCGCGCTCGAGGTTGACCGGCGATCCGGGGACCAAGCCGCCGATGCTCGAGCGCTTCAACGTCTCGTCCATGACGTCGACGGTGAAGCTGTCGCCGTCGATCACGTCGACGACGGTGAGGCAGACGCCGTTGACAGCGATCGAATCGCCGTGCCCGGCATCGGAAGTCACCAGCTTGCCGCGGATCGTCAATCGGGCGGCGTCGGTCAGCGCCTCGGTGGCCACGATCTCGCCGAGCTCCTCGACGATCCCTGTGAACATGCCTGACTCCCTTGTCGCGTCATCCGTACCCGTTGGGCCCAACAGCAGGTGAGTGGCCGCTATTCCCGCGAGGCCACCCAGCTCGTCGCACAGCCTAGTAGCGCGGCCCGTGAGCCCGGGTCGGGGGCCGAACCCGACCGCGCGCAGCCCTTGATCACCGAAAGCGATCGATAGCGCATCGTTGGGGTCGCAACCGTGTATCGACATGACGCAACGCCGCCGTTAATCAATACGGCGGTCGGCGTTCAATCCAATTTTCGGCGAACCGATCCCCGGCATTCATCAGGCTGCCTTAGCCTGGTATTACCCGCCACTACGAACTGGAAACACGGTGAGTGTAATGCTTGCGCCCGCCGCGCCGCTGACGCAATATTGTTACGTCAACGATTCCTGCTGTTCAGCCAGATGTCGGGCCCTGGAACTGCAGGTTCTCCCGACATCATCGCCCGGAGCACAGCGGCTACCGGGAGTTCGCCCCAGGGATAGTCCACCACTCCAGGAAGACAACACTGTGGGTCACAACAGGTTCGCTATATGTGGGGG
>NZ_JBHWZY010001292.1:0-1316 GCF_042727815.1 Nocardia sp. NPDC060220 | reverse complement strand
GGGCCGGGTCCCAGCCCAGGCCCATGCTGAGGTGGGTGATTGCGTGCGTCATGCGGTACTCCTGGCCGATAGGAACCCGCCCGACCGAGCACGAGCAGGGTTGCCGACCAGACTTCCCGACTCGTCGACCCATAAACATGGCGTAAAGATCACGCCCAGCACAAATCTGGCGGCGTGCTGTGCGCGTCGTCCGGCCGGGTTGTGGTCGCCACGGGACTACCGTGACGGCGATGAGCGCACGCTTCGAAGAACTCGGCTGGCGGCAGACCCCGATCGGCGAGATCAGTCTGCGTCGACGCTTCGATCCGACGGTGCGGGCCGATGTCTACGAGGTGAAGCTCGGTGACGAGTACCTGATGTCGAGCTTGTTCACCGTCGCCGAACGTGCGCTGTCGCGGCTGGGATTGGGGCGCACGCCCGGCGACCGGCTGGATGTGCTCGTCGGTGGGCTCGGCTTGGGATACACCGCGCGAGAAGCGTTGCTGGACCCACGAATTCACGCGCTCACGGTGATCGAGTACTCCGACGCCGTCATCGATTGGCATCGCCGTGAGCTGCTGCCCGACACCGCCGGGTTGGCTGCCGACTCTCGGGTCGAGCTCGTCTGCGCGGACTTCTTCGCCGCGGCGGCGGGGCCGGTGGGATTCGATCCGGCACGCCCGGGACGCGTGTACGACGCGCTGCTGCTCGACATCGACCATTCACCACGCCATGTCCTGCACGGTTCGAATGCCGAGTTCTACACCCGCGAGGGCCTGCGCGCGGTCGCGCGACACCTGGTCGACGGCGGCACCTTTGCGATGTGGTCCGACGACGCACCGGATGACGAGTTCCGCGAAATTCTGGAATCCGCCTTCGTCGATGTGGAGGCGCGGCCGATCCTGTTCGACAACCCGCTGACCCGCGGGCGATCCGGCGCGACGATCTACCTCGCGACCAGGTCCCACCGCGCTCGGAGCACAGACCGCGACCAGGCATTATGTGACTAGGAACAACAATGCGGCGAAGTGATTGCCGTCGGCGTCGCTGAGGTTGATCGTAAGTGTCTGGGAGTAGTTGTCCCACACACCGAACCTCCGGCGATCGCGTCATGACGGGCCGGTTCGGGATCGAGCTTTTCGGATTCGACATCGGAGTCAGGATGAACAGCTTGCTCGAAAACCATCGCGGATGGGTAGCCGACATCTTCACGGATGGGTTGTACGGACGCAGTGACGCCCCGAGCCCCCGCGCGACGGTCGCCAACGATGCCCGGCCGCTGGCTCCCACCGACAGCCACCCGCGCCGACCGGAGGAGGTGATCGGGTGGCGCGCAC
>NZ_JBHWZY010001291.1:0-1318 GCF_042727815.1 Nocardia sp. NPDC060220 | reverse complement strand
GTGTGGTGATCCCCGACATCACCTTCGAGCTGGCGAAGAAGAACGAGGACATGTACCTGTTCTCGCCCTATGACGTCGAGCGTATCTACGGTGTGCCGTTCGCCGATGTGAACGTCACCGAGAAGTACTACGAGATGGTCGACGACAAGCGCATCCGCAAGTCGAAGATCAAGGCGCGCGAGTTCTTCCAGACCATCGCCGAGCTGCAGTTCGAGTCGGGCTACCCCTACATCATGTTCGAGGACACGGTGAACCGGGCCAACCCGATCAAGGGCAAGATCACCCACTCGAACCTGTGCTCGGAGATCCTGCAGGTCTCCACCCCCTCGGAATTCAACGACGATCTGTCGTATTCCAAGGTAGGCAAGGACATCTCGTGCAACCTGGGTTCGCTCAACATCGCCAAGGCGATGGATTCGCCCGACTTCGGTCAGACGATCGAGACCTCGATCCGCGCGCTCACCGCAGTCTCGGATCAGACCCACATCTTCTCGGTGCCCTCGATCGAGCAGGGCAACAACGAGTCCCACGCCATCGGCCTCGGTCAGATGAACCTGCACGGATACCTGGCGCGTGAGCGGGTCCACTACGGCTCCGAAGAAGGTGTGGACTTCACCAACATCTACTTCTACACCGTGGTCTACCACGCGATTCGGGCCTCGAACCTGATCGCCAAGGAGCGCGGCTCCGCGTTCGGTGGGTTCGCCGACTCCAAGTACGCCAGCGGCGAGTACTTCGACAAGTACACCGACCAGGCATGGGAACCCAAGACCGACAAGGTGGCTCAGATGTTCGCCGACGCCGGCGTGCGCATCCCCACCCAGGACGACTGGCGTCTGCTCAAGGCCTCGGTGCAGGAATACGGCATCTACAACCAGAACCTGCAGGCCGTGCCGCCGACCGGTTCGATCTCCTACATCAACCACTCGACCAGCTCGATCCACCCGGTGGCGTCGAAGATCGAGATCCGTAAGGAAGGCAAGATCGGCCGCGTCTACTACCCGGCCCCTTACCTGGACAACGACAATCTCGAGTACTACGACGACGCCTACGAAATCGGCTACGAGAAGATCATCGACACCTACGCCGCGGCCACCCAGCACGTGGACCAGGGCCTGTCGCTGACGCTGTTCTTCAAGGACACCGCCACCACCCGGGACCTGAACAAGGCGCAGATCTACGCATGGCGCAAGGGCATCAAGACGCTCTACTACATCCGCCTGCGCCAGATGGCTCTGGAGGGGACTGAGGTGGAGGGTTGCGTGAGCTGCATGCTATGAGCTGAGCGCGAAAAAGGGGCGGTCTCCCGAGGGAGACA
>NZ_JBHWZY010001290.1:0-1319 GCF_042727815.1 Nocardia sp. NPDC060220 | reverse complement strand
TAGGAAGTGTGCGAATCTACTTGCGCGATCATGAGCATCGCGACCCCGATCGCCAGCAAACCGGCAGAGGCGGGGATTCGCAGGCCAACCCGTTCCGCCACCCTGGGCGCGATCACGGAGATCACCACCATCGGGATGCCCATGGGAGCGAGCGCGAGTGCCGACATCAGCGGACGGTAGCCCAGAATCAGCTGAAAGTACTGCACGACCAGCATGAACAGGCCGAAGGTGACCAGGAACTGCACCGTCACTATCGCGGTGCCGCTGCCGAAGCCCCGGTGCGCGAAGAGCCGGATATCGATCAACGGGTGCGCGACCCGTCGTTCGATAGCGACGAAAGCTGTTGCCACGGTCAGCCCTACAGCGGTCGCGCCGATCACTATCGGATCGAGCCAGCCGCGTACGGGCACCTCGATCGCCGCGACCACGATCGCACCGATCGCCACGGCGCTGGTGACCGCACCGAGCGGGTCCATCGCGGACCTCGAGGTGTCCACCGACTCGGGCAGTGTGAAGGCTGCCACCGCGAGCATCGCGCCCGCGACCGCCATCCCGGCGAAGATCGAAGCCCAAGACCAGTTTTCGATCAGAACGCCCGAACCGAGGATGCCGAGGATCGCGCCGACGCCCGCGACACCGGCCCACAATCCGACCGCGCTGCTCCGCCGTTCCTCCGGAAATCCGGCGGTCAGCAACGACAGCGTGGACGGCATCACCAGCGCCGCGCCGACTCCTGTCACGACCCGCGCGACGATCAGCCACGTCGGGCTGTCGAGCAACAAGGGAGCCGCTGAAGCGAACGAGAAGATGACGAGCCCCGTGACGAGAACGACGCGCCTGCCGTACCTGTCACCGATCGCACCCCCTGGCAGGACGAGGCAGGCCAGCGCCAGCGTGTAGCCGTCGACAATCCAGGTGAGTTCGGCCTGGCTCGCCCCGGTGTCGGCCGCGATCTCCGGCAACGCCGTATACAGCGCGGCCATCGACGAGGTGACGAGAACTACCGCGAGACAAGACAAGGTGAGCAGCCAACGCTGGGCCGCGGACAATCGGTCGCGTCCGGGGGGAACCATCGGGCCTCCGCTACTGTCAGTATCGCTTCGCTACTATGTGTAGCATAAGTATCTGACGGGAGGTAGACCGTGGGAAAGGTCCACCGGCAGAGGAATACTGGACGATATGAGCGGAACTGACGCCGCCGAGGTCGACCCACGCCGGGTGCGCTCACGCGCCCGGCTACTCGATGCGGCCTCCGCGCTCCTCCAGGACGGCGGCGTGGAAGCGGTCACCGTCGAGGGCGTGACCAGGTTGTCCAAGGT
>NZ_JBHWZY010001289.1:0-1319 GCF_042727815.1 Nocardia sp. NPDC060220 | reverse complement strand
ATCATCCGAATTCACCCCGAGCGGATCATCTCCTGGGGCATCGACGGCGGATCCTTCGACTTCACCAGTCGCGCCGCCGAATAGAGGAAGCTCGGCTCATCATCAGCAACTTGTCTCGACAAGTCGAAACACAGGAATATCAGCCCCCACGGCAGTCATCCGAGTAACGTTTTCGATCACCCGGCGATTTCTCAGACAACATCAATTCAGGAGGTTCGACATGCTTTCTGTGAAGAGACTCGCCGCCGGCGCCATCGTTGCCACCGCCACCGCTTCCGCCGTCATCGTCGGTGGCGGTGTGGCCCAGGCCGACGTTCCGGTGTGGCAGGCCAACTGTCACGTTTACAACATCTTCAACACCGGCGGAATGGCCAATTGCGAACTGCCGACCTGGCACCAGGTGAAACTCACCTGCGTCGCGTGGCCGGTCCCGTTCGTCTACTGGAAGTACGGCCCCGCGCAATACGGACAGAACCAGTCGTGGGCCAGCTGCGACTCGCTCAACGCCCTGGTGGGCATCGAGGTCATTCAGGCGTAGGCCACGCACCGCGATCGAGCAGCACCCCACTCGCCCCGTTGTTACCGTGGATTCATGGTCAGTGCGGCATCCACCCGGCGACACGAACAGCATGGGCAGGCCTTCACCCAGTTCCCTCGGGTCATCGCGAAAACCCCGGAGAGGCAAACCTGGCCTCACCGGGGTCCGGGACGCTTTGTCCGATACCGCAGCCTGATCAGGCCACCCTGACGGCGGTCCGGTAATGACCGCCATCTCCAACGAAGTGCAAAACTGCCGAGGGGTTGCCCGCCGGCAGGATCAGGCGCCGTGGCGCTCCGATCTCGTCGTCATTACCCTTCGGAAACTCCATATGGAGGCTGTTGAGCCCTCGAATAGCGCTGGTGATCGAGCTGACAAGCACGGCGACCCGGTCACTGGCCGAATGCCCGATCGTGCGGGCCAACGCGGCGGTCCACGCCAACTCGAGGCCAGATTTATACAGCTCACGCACATTGCCGGAGACATCGCGGCCATTGTCCTTCTCGATCATCTGCACAACATAGAGGGACCTTGGATCGTATGCTGCGAGCACAACGCCGCGGCGACCTTTCTCACCGCTATTGAAGTTGACCCAGTAGTCGATCCCGCCGTGGACGGTGAACTCGGTGTCTGTGGCTACGCTGCCGTTTGACGGAATTCGGCCGCGGAACGTCATCACGTAGATGTCATCCGAGCCGGCTTCGTTGGTTTCGGCCAGGCATCGCATTTCGTCGACGATCACATTTGCCATGACTATTTCTCCTTTGAGAGTGCCGCGCAG
>NZ_JBHWZY010001288.1:0-1323 GCF_042727815.1 Nocardia sp. NPDC060220 | reverse complement strand
CGTCCTTGACCTTCTCGCCTGCGTCCTTCAGGTTCGACTTGGCCTGCTCGCCGCGACCCTCGTTCTCGAGATCGCGATCGTCGGTGGCGCGGCCGGTGGCTTCCTTGGCCTTGCCTGCCAGCTCTTCGGCCTTGTTCTTCGCCTTGTCAGCGATACCCATGACATTCCTTTCAGGCTGTTTCTCGGCCACTCGGTGGCCGTGGGCCGTCCTGGGGACCCATCGACGGCCTACCCGGGTCTGTCAGGTGCAAACAGGCTCGGCGTCCAGGGTGAATAATCAACGCATGACCGAACTGGACAACGCATCCACCGCAGAGCGCGCGCTTGTCGAACGCGTGGTCGGGGTCGGCGACTCGTTGACGGTCGGCCGATTCCGGTTTCGATTCGCCACCCGGCAATGGGAATGGTCCGATGAGGTCGCGCGGATGCACGGTTACCAGCCCGGCACCGTGCCGACGACCGAAATGCTGCTCTCGCACAAGCATCCCGACGATCGTGATCGGGTCGCGGCCATGATCACCTCGGTCGAGGACAGCGGCGCGTTCTCCAGCCACCACCGCATCATCGATACGCACGGCCGGGTGCGCGATGTGCTGGTCGTGTCGGAGCCGCTCGCCGACCTGGACGGGACGGTGATCGGCACCGAGGGCTATTACATCGACCTGTCCGACACCGCGGCCGAATACCGGCGCGAGGCGCTCGACAGCACCCTGCCGGTGCTGCTGGAGGCGCGCATGGTGATCGAACAGGCCAAAGGCGCGTTGATGCTCGCCTACAGCGTCAGCGCCGACCAGGCGTTCCGGGTACTCCAGTGGCGCTCGCAGGAGACCAACGTGAAGCTACGCGCCATCGCCGAACGCGTGGTCGCCGCGCTGCCGACGGTGGCCGGTGACGAGGTGCGGTTGCGCACCCGGCTCGACCACGTCCTGCTGACCGCGCACGAAGGCGCCCAGGTGGACCGCAACGGTTAGTGGCGGCTGACGATCAAAGCCCCAGCGGGGCCGGGCGGTGGTCCAGAGAACCGACCTCCCTGATTCCCTATGGCCGCGGATTCCCTATGGCCGCGCCGCGAGTTCGGGGCGCGGTGACACCGAGGACGCGGTCCGAGCCGAGCCGAAATCGAGTGCCGCGCTGAGACCTCGAAGGATCGGCGGCGGGGGAACGTCGGGGCCCGGCGGCTCCGGCGGAACGGGCACCGGGTCACCGGGACCGGGCGGAGTCGGCGGGGCGGGCACCGGATCGGGACCGGGCGGGCTCGGCGGCGGGGGCACCGGATCCGGGCCGGGCGGGCTCGGCGGGCGCGGAATCGGATCCGGGCCGGGC
>NZ_JBHWZY010001287.1:0-1324 GCF_042727815.1 Nocardia sp. NPDC060220 | reverse complement strand
TGGTCGCGGGTGAGGCCAGCCTCACCCCCTCGGAAGGACCCATGTCGAAGTTCGAGAACGTCTCCGTCAGCAAGAAGGCCAACGTCTACTTCGACGGCAAGTGCGTCAGCTACAGCCTCGAGTTGCCCGATGGCGCCTCGGTGTCGGTCGGCGTGATCCAGCCGTCGTCGCTCACCTTCTCCACCAATGCTCCGGAGATCATGGAGCTGGTCGCGGGTGAGGCCAACGTGACCTTGGCCGGTACGACCGAGCCCATCACCTACCGTGCGGGCGAGTCGTTCAAGGTCCCCGGCGACAGCTCGTTCGACATCGAGGTCGTCGACACCCTGCACTACGTCTGCTACTACGGCTGACGAACCGGAGCCGGGGCGACCAGATCGGTCGCCCCGGTTCGCCGGATCTACTTCACCAGGAACTCGTCCTTGTACAGCCGGTTGGGCCGCGGGGCCGTGGCCTCGCTCAATTCCACCTGAAAGTCACTCTCGCGCTTGGTCCTCGGTCGGTAGCTGCCACCGAAGGTGACCATCACCGACCCACCGACGCCGGTCGTCCCGCGAGCCGACGTCGTTTCCCGGCCGGCGTTGAACACCGTCGCCACATCGCGGCCGTCGTTGCCGACCGCGATCTTGCCGTCATGGAAGAACTGCACGAACGTCCCGTTGTCCGCGCCGACGGTGGCAGCCACCGTGTGACCCTTCTCCGGGTCGAGCTCGAACTCCGCGTCACACTGCTGGCGCCGATCCACGGGGCCGGGCTCACCGAGGGTGCGCCCGATGCCGAGCAGCACGGTCTCGCCGAGGGCGTTGTGCCGCACGCGAGCTTCTTCGGTCCACAAATGGGTGGTCGACCAGACCTTCACGCGCCCGTCATCGAAAAGCGACACCCGGTCGTCGGTGCCGTTGCTGATCAGATATTTCGCACTGTTGGGGGCCATACCTTCCATCTTCCTCGCTTTCGCGCGCCGAAATCACCCGTTCGGGCGAGTAGATCGCCCGTAACGCTCTGCGCGCCAGGTCAGAAGCTTTTGTGCGGTACACCGACGGTGAGACCGCCGTCCACTACGAACTCCGCGCCGGTCGAATACGAGGACTCGTCGGAGGCCAGATACGCCACCAGCGCCGACACCTCATCCGGCTCGGCCGCCCGCGCGAGCGGAATCTGCAGGAAGTCCGCCGGAATCCCCTCGGTCATCGGCGTGGAAATCAGGCCCGGATGCACCGAGTTCACCCGAATTCCCTGCGGCGCGAGCTCCAGCGCCGCCGACTTGGTGAGCCCACGCACCGCGAACTTCGTCGCCGTGTACCCGTGCAGACCAGGACTCCCC
>NZ_JBHWZY010001286.1:0-1326 GCF_042727815.1 Nocardia sp. NPDC060220 | reverse complement strand
GCGTGGTGCGCGGAAATCGCCTGCGGCAGCGGTGAAGACGGGTTCGGGCAGCGCTTTGCGATCCAGCTTGCCCGAGGTGTTGAGCGGGAACGCGTCGAGCACCATGATCGACGCGGGCACCATGTAGGCGGGCAGCTTCTCGGACACGAAACGAGTCAGCGTCGCCGGGTCGGCGGACTGGCCCGGCGCGGGCACGATGTAGGCCACGAGCTGCTGGCCGGTCGCGGTGTCGACCACGAGCACCGCGGCCTGGCTCACGGTCGGGTGCGCGAGCAGGTCGGTCTCGATCTCGCCGAGCTCGATGCGCTGACCGCGGAACTTCACCTGGAAGTCGGTGCGGCCGATGTACTCCAGCACGCCCTCGGCGTTCCAGCGCACGAGGTCGCCGGTGCGGTACATGCGCTCGCCGGGGGCGCCGACGGGGTTGGCGACGAAGCGGTCCGAGGTCAGGTCGGGGCGGCCGCGGTAGCAGCGGGCCAGCTGTCGACCGGCCAGATACAGCTCACCCGGGGCGCCGATCGCGGCCGGGCGCAGCCGCGAATCCAGTACGTAGACTTCGACATTCCACTCGGGGATACCGATCGGCACCTGCGTGGTGTCGGCTTCGGTGGCCTCCCAGTAGGTGACCGAGACCGCGGCCTCCGTGGGTCCGTACAGGTTGTGCAGGCCGGCGTCGGAGATCGCGCGCAGACCCGCGGCGGTCTCCGGGGGCAGCGCCTCACCGATGACGAAAACCGCACGCAGCGAGGCGCATTGAACCTGCGTGGCATGCGAGACGAAGACGGTGAGCATCGACGGGACGAAGTCGGTCACGGTCACGCCGTGGCGTTCGATCATGTCCGCGACATAGAGCGGGTCGCGGTGGCCGTCGGGGCTGGCGATGACCAGTTTCGCGCCGACCATCAGCGGCAGGAAGTAACCCCACAGCGACACGTCGAAGGTGGTGGCGGTCTTCTGTAAGTAGACGTCGTCGGCGGTCAACCGGTATTCGTCGAGCATCCACAGCTCTTGGTTGACGATCGCGTGGTGGGTGACCGCGACGCCCTTGGGGCGACCGGTCGAACCCGAGGTGTAGATGACGTAGGCGGTGTTGTCCGGGCGCAGCGGGGACAGGCGGTCGGCGTCGGTGAGAGCTGTGGCGTCGAAACCGGTCGTGTCGAGTCGATCGATCTCGACGCGGGCGACGGTGCCGGGCAGGTCGAGGTCGTCGCCGGTGGTGGTCAGGACGCAGACCGGTGCCGCGGACTCGAGGATGTAGGCGGTGCGGTCGGCCGGATGATCCGGGTCGATCGGCACGTACGCGCCACCGGCCCGCAGCACGGCGTC
>NZ_JBHWZY010001285.1:0-1331 GCF_042727815.1 Nocardia sp. NPDC060220 | reverse complement strand
TCGTCCAGGAGCGCGAGTTGCTGTTGCTCGACGAGCCTTTCGGTGCGCTCGACTCCCTGACTCGCACCGAGATGCAGTCGTGGTTGCAGGAGGTCTGGCAGCGCTACCGGTGGATGGTCCTGATGATCACCCACGATGTCCGTGAGGCGGTCTACCTGTCGGACCGTGTGATCGTGCTGTCGGCGCGGCCGGCCACCGTGCGCCGCGAACTGCGCATCGACCTGCCGCGCCCGCGCGGGTTGTCCATGATCACCGCCCCCGAATTCGTCGCGCTGGAGGAAGAACTGCTCGCGATCCTGCACGAGGAGTCGCGTCGCTCACTCGAGCAGTCGCTGGGTCGAGCGACGAAACGCCCAGACGACGACCACTAGCGCCAGCGCCAGCAGCGGTGTTCCCATGACGATCTTGGCGGTGGCCAGCCAACCGGCTGCGTCGATGTCGTAGAGCCAGCCCTGAACGAAGTAGCGTGCCGCGAACACCGCGGCGAGGGCGAGGGTGGCGACATCGTGCCCGCGCAGGGACGGGCGGTCCTGCCGCCAGGCGAACTCGTTGCCGTGCAGCATGTTCCATAGCACGCCGGTCAGTGGTCGGCGTGCCAGCAGCGAGACGAGCGCGACAACGGCGCCGGCCAGACTCGCCCAGATGCCGACCAGGAAAAATCCGCCCGCCGAGCCGGTCCACGCGGCGACGCCACCGGCGACGACGACTCCGACGAGCCCGCCGCTCGCCTGGGCGACCGGCTCACCGCGAACGATCCGACATCCCATGATCGCCACCGCGACGGCGACGGCGGACCCGATGGCAATAGGTAGTGCCACCAGCGCATTCGCCACGACGAACGCAATGACCGGTATCGCCGTGTAGATCATTCCTGTGGTGCCGCCGAGTTGGTCGACCAGCCGCTGTGCAGGGTCGGCCGTCGATGCACGCGAGGCGGCGGACTCGTCGACGTCGCGGTGGGATTCGGGCTGAATCATCGTGCTCTCCAAGCGGTTGCGCGAAAAGGTGTTGTGCGAGGAACAGCTCCAACGTTCGTCGCCGCGAAGGTCGGAAACCAGTGCGCGCCAACACCTTTTCCGATGACACCCTCATGGATGCGACATGACATCTGTCACGACAACCGGCTCGGGATCACCTGCGGTGCTCAGCGCATGGGTTCCATCAGACTCAGCAACCCGAGATCCTCGGCGAGCGCGCCGTCCTGGCCGAGCGCCGCGAAGTCGGCCTCCACCTCCGACAGGGCGAGCTTGCCCGCGCGCACCGCGCGGTAGCGCACATACGACCAGAGGAAGACGTCGAGGTTGTCGAAGCGGGTCCCGCCCTCGAGAACC
>NZ_JBHWZY010001284.1:0-1334 GCF_042727815.1 Nocardia sp. NPDC060220 | reverse complement strand
GCACGGGCTCGGCGGGGGTCTGTCGCCCGTAGAGGCCGCGCTGCAGCGAGCGCAGCAGAACGTCGCGTGTTTCCTCGGGCCGGATCAGTTCGTCGAAGCCCATGTGTTCGGCTGAATGGTAGGACGCCTTCAACTCCATCTCGCGTAGTTCGGCGGCCAGATCCGCTTCGGCGTTGGAGGCGTTGCTCAACGCGGCAGCGCCCATCGCGCCCATCGTGGCGCCCGGGTAGGCGAAGGTGCCCGCCTGACCGTCGAATCCGATCAGCGACATCACCATCGAGCCGAATCCGTAGGCCTTACGCAGTGTCACATGCAGTTTCAGCGTGGTCGCCGCGGTCTGCGCGACGAACATCCGCGCGCCGCTGCGCAATACGCCCTCCCGCTCGGACTCGCTGCCGGGCAGCATGCCCGGATTGTCGGCGAGGAAGATGATCGGCAGGTGGAAGGAATCGGCGACCATGATGAAATGGGCCGCCTTGTCCGCGGCCTCGGTGTCGATCGAACCGGCGAGGACCTGCGGCTGATTGGCCACCACCGCGACCGGGTGCCCACCCAGATGCGCCAGCGCGCAGATGATCGGCGTGCCGCGTTCGGGCTGCACCTCGAACCAATCTGTACCGTCGAACACGACATCGAGCACGGCCCGCATGTCGTAGCTCTGCACGTTGTCCCGGGAGACGATGTCGAGCAACTCCGGTGTCGCGCGCGGACCCGTGGTCTCGTCGGCGAGATACACCGGCGGATAGGACCACGCGCTCGGCGGGAAATAGGACAGGTAGCGGCGGATCTCGTCGAGGACGTCCTCGTCGGTCTCGGCGACGTTGTGGACCACACCGCTGGGCAGCGCGACATCGGGGCCACCCAGGTCTTCTTTCGAGATGGTCTCGCCGGTCGAGACTTTCACGACCGGCGGGCCCGCGGTGAAAATGCAGCCCTGCCTGCTCATGATGGAGAAGTCGGCGACCGGGGCGACCAGCGCGCCGTGGCCCGCCGATGGCCCGAGCACGGCGGTGACCATCGGCACGTTGCCCGAGCACTGCGCCTGGGCCAGCAGATCGGTGGGGGTTCGACCATAGTGATCGCCGGTCGGCCGGAACCCCGCTCCTTCCAGGAGCATCACCAGCGGCACCTTGTCGCGCACCGCCAATTCGGCCAGCCGGTAGCGCTTGGAGTTGCTGCCGGGAGCGATCGAGCCGGCCAGCGTGGTGAAGTCCTCGGCGCCGACCATGACGGGGACGCCGTTGATCAGCCCGGACCCGGTCACAATCGCGTCGGCGGCGACGTCGCCGCCGACGAGTGTGCCGAACACCAGGAAACCGGTGTCTTATAAACAT
>NZ_JBHWZY010001283.1:0-1338 GCF_042727815.1 Nocardia sp. NPDC060220 | reverse complement strand
CGCGCACTGCGCGGCGCGGCCATTTTGCACCATGCCGATTTTGCGGCAGAGTGAAGCCGTGGCCCTGTTCGCGGTTCTGTACCTCGTGCTTTTCATCTTCTGGCTGTTGCTCATCAGTCGGGTGATCGTGGAGTTCATTCGCAGTTTCGCGCGCGACTGGCGCCCGACCGGTGTGGTGGTGATCGTCCTCGAGGTGATCTTCACCGTTACCGACCCCCCGGTGAAACTGCTGAGGCGGTTGATACCTCCTGTGAATCTTGGGGGGATTCGTCTCGATCTTTCGATAATGGTCCTGCTCTTCCTCGTCTTCATCCTGATGTCGATCGTGGGTAGGCTCGGTCAGCCCGTGACCTCCGTGTGACACAATGAATCGAGAAGACCGCTTGCTAGTTCTCCAAAAGACGCGTGAAGGGATCCTTCGATGCCGCTGACTCCTGCCGATGTGCACAACGTCGCGTTCAGCAAACCGCCGATCGGTAAGCGCGGCTACAACGAGGACGAGGTCGATGCCTTCCTGGATCTCGTCGAACAGGAGCTTTCGCGCCTGATCGAGGAGAACGCCGACCTGCGTCAGCGGGTCGCCGAACTCGACACCGAGCTGGCCGACGCCAAGAAGAACCGTGGTCCTGCCCCGGTCAGCGCCGCGAAGGCGCCCGTACAGCAGGCACCTCCTCCCGCGCCGGAACCTGTTCCGCAGCCGGTTCCCGTCGCGCCGCCCGCCCCGATGCCCGTCGCGGCGCCGGCGCAGAACAACGGCCCGGACGCGAACATGCAGGCCGCGAAGGTGCTCACCCTGGCGCAGGAGATGGCCGACCGCCTCACCACCGACGCCAAGACCGAGGCCGAGGGTCTGCTCTCGAACGCGCGAGCAAACTCCGAGCGACTGGTCGGCGACGCTCGCACCCGTTCGGAAGCGATGATCGCCGACGCGCGTCAGAAGTCCGACGCGATGCTGGCCGACGCGCAGAACCGCTCCGACACCCAGATCCGGCAGGCCAAGGACAAGGCGGAGGCGCTCACCGCCGACGCCGAGCGTCAGCACGCCGAGATCATGGCCACGATCACTCAGCAGCGCACGGTGCTGGAAAGCCGCATCGAGCAGCTGAAGACCTTCGAGCGCGAGTACCGCGTGCGCCTGAAGTCCTACCTGGAATCGCAGCTGGAAGAGCTCGAGAACCGTGGGTCGGCCGTGCCGGTCGACGGCGGCGAGTTCGCGGGCGAAACCAACGGTTCGGCCAACAGTCTGGCTCCGGCTTCCTTCGCCAAGGGCGGCAAGTAAACTGGTTCCCGAGTCGCGCGACGCAGCGCGTCGCGTGATTCGGGAATGCCCAGTTATCG
>NZ_JBHWZY010001282.1:0-1340 GCF_042727815.1 Nocardia sp. NPDC060220 | reverse complement strand
GGGGCTTGCTCCTTCGTCGCCTACGCCCCGGCGCCTGACCGGCGGGACGGCCGCGGACCGGCCACTTCGTGGCCGTCCCTCCCTAGAGGTCGGGAGTGCGGTGGCTGGGTTGGGTGGGATGTTGAAGACGGGGACGGACCGGGTGTGCGGGGTGGTTGAAAGTGCGGTCGGTCGACTTCGGGTGTGGTGACCGACCGTTTTGGGGGTAATGCTCGCTTCAGGCGGGTAAGCGCTCGGCTCGGGCGGTTTCGAGGAGTTCTTCCGCGTGGGCGCGGCCGGTCTCCGTGTCGTCGAGGCCTGCGAGCATGCGGGCCAGTTCGACCACTCGTTCGTCGTCGGTCAGCGTGCGAACCCCGCTGTCCACCTTGCCTTTTCCGTCGTCGGACTTGTTCACCACCAGGTGGGTGTCGGCGAAAGCCGCCACCTGGGGCAGGTGGGTCACGACGATGACCTGATGGGTGCGGGCCAGGCGCGCCAGGCGCTTGCCGATCTCCACCGCGGCCCGGCCGCCGACCCCTGCGTCGACCTCGTCGAACACCATGGTCGCGCCGTGATCGGATCCGGCGAGCACCACTTCCAGGGCCAGCATCACTCGCGAGAGCTCGCCGCCGGACGCACTCTTGCTGAGCGGCAGCGACTGGGCTCCCGAATGCGCCGAGAGCCGGAACTCCACTTCGTCACAGCCGTTCGAACCGGCGTGCAACAGTGCACCGTCGATCTCCAACGGCGCGGAATCCTGGGCACTGGCCTGCAGCGGGCGGACCTGGACTTCCAAGCGCGCCTTCCCCATCGCCAGCCCACTGAGTTCGGTGCTCACCGCGCTCGCCAGCTTGCCCGCCGACTTGGCGCGCGCGGCACTGAGTTTGCGTGCCGCCTCGCGCACTTTGCCCGCGGCCGTCTCCACCTCACCGGCCAGCTTGGCCAGCGCATCCTCGGACACATCGAGCGAGTCCAGGCGCGAGCGCGACTCGTCGGCCCACGCGATCACCCCGTCGATGTCGGGTGCGTATTTGCGGGTCAGCGACTTGAGCTCGGCCTGACGGTTCAGCATCGTGTCCAGTGCGCTGGGATCGGACGGCAATTCCGACAGATAGCTGCTGAGCTCGGTGGTCACGTCGACCACCACCGCGATCGCCTCGCCGAGCCGTGGAGCCAGCGCGGCCAGGGCCGGGTCGTCGGCGGAATCCAGGCGGGCGCGCGCGCCACCGAGCAGATCGAGCACACCGCCACCGTCGGCCGGTGCGTCGGTCGGGCCCGAGAGCGACTCGTGCGCCGCGACACCCGCCTCGCGCAGGGAATCGAGGTCGCTGAGTCTGCGGATCTCGGCGACCAGGCGGGTG
>NZ_JBHWZY010001281.1:0-1340 GCF_042727815.1 Nocardia sp. NPDC060220 | reverse complement strand
GGTTCTCCGGTGCTGTCGACGACAGCGGGGCGGACTTCGATCCGATCGGCTTCCCTCACATCAAGTCTCAGAGCTGAGCGCTGCTGATCCTGCTCCAAGTTCGGGTTCGGCTTGGCGGTGCGATTGCCTACTGATCTCGACGTTGCTCAGTCATCGGCATTACCGGTCGGTGGGATTGCGCCGGATGTCGTGGCGGCGGTGAGGCGCTGGCCCAGGGCGCACACGGCGTCGTTGAGGGCGTCGGGGTGCTCGATGACAAAAGGGCGGTTCAGGGCGGCGAGGACGGGGGGAATCCAGTCGAGGTGTTCGGCGCGGATGAGGACTCGGACCCAGGGGGTGGGATCGGTGGGTGGGGAGTCTATTTCGTGCAGCGTTGCGATGGTCGCGGGGAGTAGTGGGCGGATTTGGGTGGGTGTGCCTTGGACGCGGATCGATACCTCGTGCCGGTAGGGGGCAGTGGCGAGGGCGGACACGAGGTGGGTGGTCGGGTCGAATTCGGTGGGTGGAGTGAAGGTTTCGGGGAGGGTGGTTGTCTCGGTGATGCGGTCCAGTCGGAACTGGCGTAGGTCGTCGCTGTTGTTGTCCATCGCCGTCAGGTACCAGCGGCCGGAGTGGGCGACAAGTCCGTAGGGGTGCACGGTCCGCTGAGAGTGTTGTCCGTTCCGGTCGGTGTAACCGATGGCGACCAGTCGGTGTTCGCGGGTGGCCGCAGCGATGTCGAGGAGGACGGCGGTTTCGACCGGGACTTCGGCGCGGGCGCCGGTGGTGAATTCGGCGGTGTTCATCAGCGCGTCGAGACGAGCGCCCAGGCGTGCGGGCAGGACGCGGCGGAGTTTGGCGGTCGCGCTGTCGGCGGCGTGGACCGATGTCGTCGAATGGCTGGTGAGGAGTCCGAGCAGCACGGCTACCGCCTCGTCATCGGTCAGCATGAGTGGAGGCATCCGGTAGCCGGGAGCGAGTCGGTACCCGCCGTAGCGGCCGCGGACCGAGCGGACGGGGATATCCAGGTCGGTGAGATGGGTGACGTAACGCCTGACGGTGCGTTCGTCCACGCCCAGCCGCCCAGCGAGTTCGCCGACGGTATGGGTGCCGCCCGTCTGCAACAGCTCGAGCAGGGCCAGTACCCGGGCCGTGGGGCGCGTCATCCCGCAATTCTCCCATCGATACCGGGCGGAAACTGTCCGGTATCGCCTCTACCTTGGGATTCGGCGGTGGAACTTCCGCCCTTCCCGACAGCAGGAGTACGCAATGAACCTCGTCTCGATCCGCCTGATCACCGACGACATCGAACAGCTGGTCGGCTTCTATCAGCGGGTGACCGGTGTCGAAGCCCGGTGGGC
>NZ_JBHWZY010001280.1:0-1348 GCF_042727815.1 Nocardia sp. NPDC060220 | reverse complement strand
GGCCTGTACAGCACCCTCGGGTGGAAACTCGGCAGTGACGAGATCAAGGTCATCAACTATCGCTGGGCGATCATCGGTCTGAGCGTCTACACCGCCGCCTTCGTCTGCGAATCGCTGCGTTCGGGCATCAATACCGTCGCGCTCGGCCAGTCCGAAGCGGGCCGGTCGCTGGGCTTCGGATTCGCCCAGAACCTGCGATTGATCGTGCTGCCCCAAGCCTTCCGGGCCGTCATCGCGCCCCTGGGCAGTGTGCTGATCGCGCTGACCAAGAATTCGACGGTCGCCTCCGTCATCGGCGTCGCCGAAGCCGCGTACCTGATGGGCGCGATGATCGAGAACGAAGCCGCCATTCTCACCATCGGTGCGATCTTCGCGCTCGGCTTCGTCGTCCTCACCCTGCCGACCGGGCTGTTGTTCGGCTGGCTGGCCAAGCGATACGAGGTGGCACGATGAGCGGCGCTTCGGTTCTGTTCGACGCTCCGGGGCCCCGCGCGCGGCTGCGTCACAACCTGTACTCGGTTCTGGTCGTCGTCGTGCTGGTCGGCGCGGGCTGGTGGCTCTACGACGCGTTCGCCGACAAGGGCCAGTTCACCGCGGCCAAGTGGAAGCCGTTCCTCGAGTCCGAGATCTGGGAAACCTATCTCCTGCCCGGTCTGGAAGGCACCCTCACCGCCGCCGTGATCTCGATCATCGGCTCGGTGTTCTTCGGCATGATCTTCGGGATCCTGCGCCTGTCCGACCACGCGTGGGTGCGCTGGGTCGCGGGCACGATCGTCGAGTTCGCCAGGGCGATCCCGGTGCTGATCCTGATGATCTTCCTGTTCGCGGTGTTCGGCGACTACGACCTGTTCCCGTCCGATCAGCTCGCGCTGGCCGCGGTGGTCATCGCGCTGATCATCTACAACTCCGCGGTCATCGCCGAGATCGTGCGCGCGGGCATCAAGTCCCTGCCCAAGGGACAGACCGAAGCCGCCGTGGCGCTGGGGCTGCGCAAGAACCAGCTCATGCGGCTGATCCTGCTGCCGCAGGCCATCACGGCCATGCTGCCCGCACTGGTCTCGCAGATGGTCGTTGTCCTCAAGGACACCGCGCTGGGCTACCAGATCACCTATGTGGAGCTGGTGCGGTCGGGTCAGCAAGAAGGCGCGTCGTTGCAGAACACGATCCCCGCACTGATCGTCATCGCGCTGATCATGATCTCGCTCAACATGGCGCTGAGCTTCCTGGCCACCACACTGGAAAAGCGGTTGCGGTCGCGGAAGAAGAGCGGTGGCGCGGTGCTGGCCGCCGACTCGATCCTCGCCGACGCCGCGCCCGGCGTGGACATCACCAAGAAGTAGTCCCACCC
>NZ_JBHWZY010001279.1:0-1349 GCF_042727815.1 Nocardia sp. NPDC060220 | reverse complement strand
GGGTGCGACGGGGGAATCCACGGCTCCTTGAATTCGAGCTCGGGCCCCGACCCCGGCACCCGCCACTTCATCAGGGGAGCCGTCGACAGTGATTGCACGCCACCGGCCACGATCACCCGTTCCATCCCGACACCGATGTGCGCGGCCGCGTTCGCGATCGAGGTGAGACTGCCCGCGCAGTGCCGATTGACTGCTTGGCCTGGCACGTTCAGCATCCCCGCGGCCACAGCCGCGTGCCGGGCGAGGTCCCCGCCGCCGTAGTTCAGCTCGGCGAGGATCACGTCGTCGATGTGGGTCGGGTCGATGCCCGAGCGCCGAACGGCCTCGGTGAGGATCTCGATGGCGAGCGTCTCCGACGCCACATTCACGAGCGCGCCCTTGAACGATCGCGCGATCGCGGTTCGGACCGCACTGACGATGACTGGTTTGGGCATAGTTCTCAACCTCTGTGTTCCGGCCGCACCCCTCGGTGCGGCCTCGTGTGTATTCCGATGAATTTCGAGTCGTGTTCTGTGCGCACGGCGCCGGTATCGGCGGCCAGGTGAGGCACAGGTATTCGGTCAGTCGATGGTGAAACGTATCGGCAAATGCTTCAACCCACCCACGAACGTCGTCGCCGTCAACTCCGGCTCCCCCGCCAACTCGATCGACCGCAAACGCGGCAACAACTCCCCCAAGAACTTGCTGATCTCCATCCGCGCCAACCCCGCACCCAAACAAAAATGCACACCATAACCGAACGCCACATGCTTGTTCGGCTCACGCCCGATATCGAACCGGAAGGGATCTTCGAAAACGTCCTCGTCACGATTGGCCGAAGCGTAGGACAGCAACAACGAATCACCGGCCGGGATCGAAACCCCGTTGACGACCGAATCCTCAGCAGCGGTACGCATGAACGCCTTCACCGGCGTCACCCACCGGATGATCTCTTCGACAGCGCCCGGCATCAGACCTGGATCAGCCCGCAACCGATCCAACTGATCGGGATGTTCGATCAGCGCCCGCACACCACCCGAGATACTGCTACTCGTCGTATCGTGGCCCGCGGTCGCGATAATCGCGTAATACGAAACAATGTCCACATCCGACAACGGTTCGCCGTCGACCTTCGCGTTCGCGATCATCGACGCCAGGTCATCGGTCGGGTTCGCCCGCCGCGATTCGGTCAGCGCCTGGAAGAAGGTGAACATCTCCACCAACGCGTTCATCGCCTCATCCGGCGGCGTCGCTCGCTTCAGCTCGTCGTCGTCACTACCCACCAATTCCTGAGTCAGCTTCAACATCAGCGGAAAATCCGACTCGGGCACCCCGAGCAACGACATGATCACGTACAGCGGGAAATTCAC
>NZ_JBHWZY010001278.1:0-1349 GCF_042727815.1 Nocardia sp. NPDC060220 | reverse complement strand
GTCTATGACCGGCCGGAGTCGGAGATGCTCGAGCAGATCGCGGCGATCGTCGCCGCGCGGGCGGCGGTGCGGTAGATGTTCGTCATCGATGCGCCGGCGTCGCCGGTACCGCCGGTCGCGGCGACACCGGTGCGCCGGCGCCTCACCCGCCGCCATGTGGCCCGGTTCGTCGCGCCCTACCTCTATCTGAGCCCGGCGCTGTTCCTACTGGTGGTGTGGACCTATCAACCGCTGGTGCAGGCCCTGCAGCTGTCCACCTACTCGTGGAACCTGCTGCCGACCGCGCCGATGACACCGGTGGGCACCGCGAATTACGAACGGCTGCTGGACCTTCCGGCGTTCTGGGGCGCCCTCGGTCGCACCGGGACACTGATCCTGGGCCTGTTGCCGTTCACGGTGGTGCTGCCGGTAGTGATCGCGATGGCGAGCAGACGGGTCACCGGTCGGGCGCGCACGATCTATCAGGCACTGGTGTTCGCGCCGTTCCTGGTCGCCCCGGTCGCGGCGGCGGCGGTGTGGCGCTGGTTGCTGCATCCGGGGACGGGCTTCCTCGCCCAGGTGACCGGTTCGGACCGCAACTGGGTGTACGAGACCGCGACCGCGCAGGGCGTGATCATCGCGATCACCGCCTGGCACCTGATCGGCTTCGCGGTGCTCGTGGTGTGGGCGGGCCTGGCCGGCATCAGCGGTGACTACGACGAAGCGGCCAGGGTCGACGGCGCCTCCCCCGGTCAGATCCGGCGCTGGATCACCCTGCCGCTGCTCTCGCCCACCGTGCTGTTCCTCGTCCTCACAACCGTGTTGCTCAGTCCCACACTGACTTTCCCGCTCATCGACTCGATGACCCAGGGCGGTCCCGCGCAGGCCACCACCAATATCTACTACCTGCTCTGGGATTACGCCTTCCACAGTTTCGACGCCGGTTTGAGCGCCGCGGCCGGTGTGCTGCTGTTCTTCGGCTTCGGTCTGGTGGCCGCGCTGCTGGTCTGGATCTCGGAAAAGGTTGCTGTCCATGACGATTGAACGACTGCGCGGGGCAGGCAGCCACCTGCTACTCGCCGCCACGGCGCTGGTGTGCGTGTTCCCGATCTACTGGCTGTTCGCGACGTCGCTGCGCAGACCCGAGGACGTCACCTCGCTGTCGCCGATCCCGTGGCCCCTGTCGACGGCCAACTATCTCGACGCGGCGCAGAAGGTCGACATCGCCGGTCTGATCGCCAACACGTTCTTCGTCGCGGTGCTCTCGGCGGCGGGCCAGCTGCTCATCGCCTTGCTGGCGTCGTACGCGTTCGCCATCTACACCTTCCCGCTGCAGAAGCTGCTGTATCTGGCGTTCGTCGGGGTGTGGC
>NZ_JBHWZY010001277.1:0-1351 GCF_042727815.1 Nocardia sp. NPDC060220 | reverse complement strand
GGAGCCGAGGTCGGCGTCGAACGAGCCGGTGCCGCTACCGACGTCGACCGAGCCCATCGAGCTACCGGTGGGTGGGCCGATCACGACCGAACCGGAGGGGAGCAGATCCCAATCGGCGCTGCCGACCGCGCCGGCGGTGCCGGCGGTGCCGAGCAGGGTTCCCGCGGCGAGCACGGCCAGCAGGCCTGTCCTGGCGGCGGTGGTTTGACGGATGGACATGGCTGATACCTCCGAGAGCTTCGCTGTGATAGCTCCCAGACGGTAACTGAAATACGCTGATTTCACACCAGATCGGCGCGGTCCGCTACGCCTGTGGCCGCTGGCCCACTTCCATCTGAACGCGGTAGCGGTCGGCGCGGTACCAGCTCTGGGTGTGCTCGATCGGCACCTCCGCACTGAACGACACCCGGTCGAAATGCAGTACGGGAGCGCCCTTCTTGACGCCGAGCAGCGCCGCGACACCGGCTTCGGCGGCCTGGGCGTCGACTGTTTGCACGGCGCGTTCGATCGGCCTGCCGTAGCGGTCTGCCGTGGTCCGGTAGATCGAGCCGGTGAGGTCGTGCGAGATCAGGCCGGGCACCAGTTCGGGGTTGAACCAGGCGTCGTCGACGCTGACCGGATCGTCGTCGGCCAACCGCAATCGGCGCACGTGATAGGCGAGCACGCCCTGCGGCAGACGCAGCGCGCGGGCGGTGGCCTCGGGCGCTATCGCCTCCTCGGCAACGAGCACCAGGGTGGTCGGATGGTGGCCGAGCGCGCGCATCTCCTCGGTGAACGAGGCCAGGTGTAGCCGCGACTGCACGGGCCGGTGCGCGACGAAGGTGCCCTTGCCGCGAACCCGGACCAGATATCCCTCGTTCACCAGCTGACCGACCGCCTCGCGCACGGTGATCCGGCTGACGCCGTAGTCCTGCATCAGATTGCGCTCGCTGGTCAGCAGGTCGCCCGGCTGTAGCTCGCGCGTGCACTTCTGCAGCAGGATCGCGCGCAGCTGTTCGTGTTTGGGCACTGCGCTGTCGCGCAGCGGTGCGGGCATCGCCAGTGGCTCCTTTTTCCTGGTAGGCCGACCGGTCCCTACTGGTCCTATCCGGTGGAACCGAGAATACGCGACCGGCGCCGAGGAGCCCAGAGATCTACACCCGGATCAGCGGATTCCCGGTGTACGCGGGTCGGTGCCGACGCATCCCAGGATGACGCATCCCGGTGGCGAATCCGCGAACGGGGCCTTCGGAGTTTCGCCGAGGCAGTCGAGGAAGTTGCAACCGGGGTAGGCGTACGGGCCGACCCCGAGCGTGCCGAAGAAGGCATCGGGCCGGGCGATCATCGGATCGGTCACGCTCACATCGGGACG